>JAYNNS010000030.1:0-5668 GCA_038112835.1 Curvibacter sp.
GAGCTGGTGCACGAGCGCCTGACGCGCGAGGCCTGCCGCCGTCTCGTCTACATCGCCGCGCCTGCGGCCAGCCTGTCGGCCGAGCTGGGCTTCGACGACCCGGCCTACTTCTCCCGCTTCTTCAAGCGCCGCACCGGCATGAGCCCGCAGCGCTGGCGCGAGGCGCACCGCAGTCCGGCGTGATCAGTCCGGGCTGCCGGCCAGTGCCGGGGTCACCACCGCCTCCAGCTGGGCGCGCAGCCAGCGATGGGCCGCATCCTGCTGGTAGCGGGCGTGCCAGATCAGGTACATGGGCATGGTGGGACAGGTCACGGGCGGCACGCTGCTGGCCAGGCCCGTGAAGGTCTGGCGCGCCAGCAGGCCCGGGACGGTGGCCAGCAGCGCGGTGCCGCGCAGGAAGGCCGGGAGGGCACTGAAGGAGGGCACCATGACGCTGAAGCGGCGCTGCAAGCCCTGGGCCAGCAGGTGCTGGTCCAGGTCCAGGCTGCGGCGCGGCTCGTAGACCACGGTGGCATGTTCGGCGGCCAGGTAGTCGGCCTCGGTCTGCGGCGCGCTGCGCACGGCCGGGTCGTAGAACACGCGGTACTGGTCCTCGAACAGGCGTTTCTGCACGATGTCGGCGCCGTCGGGCGGGCGCGGACTGAGGATGAGCTGGCAATCGTCGTTGCGCAGCATCTCCAGCCGCGGGATGGCCGAGGGGATGATGCGCAGCGCCACGCCCGGCGCCTGGGCGCGCAGGCGCGCCGCCAGGGCGGGCAGCAGCAGGTCGCGCTGGAAGTCGTTGGCGGCGATGGTCAGCGTGGCCTTCCAGCGCGCGGGATCGAAATCACCACTGTCCGCGAAGTGCTGCAGCTGGCGCAGCAGGCTGCGCGCCTCGGCCGCCAGCGCCTCGGCGCGGGCCGTGGCCGCGATGCCGCGGCCGCTCTTGACGAAGAGCGGGTCGCCCGTGATCGCGCGCAGCTTGTCGAGCAGATGGCTGACGGCGGACTGCGTGACGCCCAGGCGCTGGGCGGCGCCCGTGACCGAGCCCGTCTCCACCACAGCCAGCAGCAGCTGCAGCAGATGGCCGTCCAGATCCAAATGATCGAATTTGCTCATGGATCGCATCTTGATCCCGGGGTTTATCCAGGTCAATGTCCGCGCCATACTGCCGCCACATTGTTTGACAGCGATCAATTCCGGAGACCCCGATGACGACAGCGACCGCAGACAAGCCCATCCCCGGCACCCTCCTGTTCGACGGCGAGCAGGCCCGCAAGGGCTATGCGCTGAACAAGATGTGCTTTTCCTTCAACTCGGCCGAGAACCGGGAAGCCTTCAAGGCCGACGAGGCGGGCTATATGCGGCGCTACGGCCTCAACGAGGAACAGGTGCGTGCCATCCGTGAGCGTGACGTGCTGGGCCTGCTGGCCGCCGGCGGCAATGTCTATTACCTGGCCAAGTTCGCCGGCATCCTCAAGCTCGACGTGCAGGATCTGGGCGCCCTGCAGACCGGCATGAGCAAGGAAGCGTTCAAGGCCAAGCTGCGCGCGGCGGCCTTCCAGTAACACCCTCAGGAACACCCGACCATGGCCAAACTCATCGGCGGACTCGCCACCTCGCACATCCCCTCCATCGGCAACGCCATCGCCAAGGGCCTGCAGCAGGACCCGTACTGGAAACCCTTCTTCGATGGTTTTCCGCCCATCCGCCAATGGCTGGAGGAACACAAGCCCGATGTCGCCGTGGTCTTCTACAACGACCACGGGCTGAACTTCTTCCTGGACAAGATGCCCACCTTTGCCGTCGGCGCCGCAGCCGAGTACCACAACGCCGATGAGGGCTGGGGCATCCCTACGCTGCCGCCGCACCGGGGTTGCCCGGATCTGAGCTGGCATCTGATCAACAGCCTGATCGACCGGGAATTCGATGTGGTGACCTGCCAGGAGATGCTGGTGGACCATGCCTTCACCGTGCCGCTCAAGCTCTTCTGGCCGCAGGAGACCTGCCCCGTGCTGACGGTGCCGATCTGCATCAACACGGTGCAGTTTCCCCTGCCCAGCGCCAAGCGTGTCTACGCCCTGGGCAAGGCCGTGGGCGAGGCCATCCGCAGCTGGGACAGCGACAGCAAGGTGGTGGTGCTGGGCACGGGCGGCCTGAGCCACCAGCTCGACGGCGAGCGCGCGGGCTTCATCAACAAGGACTTCGATCTCAAGTTCATGCAGAGCCTGCAGAGCAACCCCGAGTGGGCCACGCAGTACAGCATCCATGAGCTGGTGGAGAAGACCGGCACCCAGGGCGTGGAGCTGCTGATGTGGCTGGCCATGCGCGGTGCGCTCAGCACGGCCGGCAGCGGCGTGCGCACCGTGCACAGCAACTACCACATCCCGATCTCCAACACCGCCACCGGTGTGATGGCGCTGGAGCAGGTGGACTGAGTTCCAGGGAGGCAAGCACCTCGTGCCGCCCGCAGGCGGCTTGCCACGCCCCGCGAGCCGGGGCGTTTTTCATCAGTCCTTGGGGCGGAAGGTGATGATCATCGGTGTCCACACCGACCCATCGACGTCGCGCGGCAGGGTCTCGGTCTTGTCGATGGCCTTGAGCACGGCCTCGTCCCAGCCCTTGTGGCCGCTGCTCTTGAGCAGCTTGCGGCCGACGATGGTGCCATCCGGTGAGGTGCGGACCTCGACCTCGGCGACCGGGTTGCTGGCCAGCTCCTCGGGGAAGACGATGTTGGGCTTGATGCGCGCGCGGATGCGGCCGGCGTAGCTGGACGAGGGCCCGGCGGACTGCACCGCATTGCCCGTGGCCGTGGGCTTGCCGGTGGCGTTGGCCAGGCCGGCCATGCGCCGGAGGTTCTCCTGACGCTCCTGCTCGCGCTGCTTGGCTTCGGCCTCTTCCTTGCGCTTGGCTTCGAGTTCCTTTTTGCGCTTTTCCTCGGCCAGCTTCTTCTCGCGTTCCTGCTTTTCGCGTTCGAGCCTGTCCTGGCGCTCGCGTTCCAGTCGCTGCTTCTCGCGCCGTTCCTGTTCGGCTTTTTCCCTGGCCTGGCGCTCGCGCTCGCGCGCCAGGGCGATCTCGGCTTCGCTCTGGCGCGGCTCTTCCACCTTGGGGGGAGGCGGCGGCGGTGGGGGCGCGGGCTGGGGCTGCGGTTCGGGCTCGGCCAGCCTGGGGGCGGCCTGCTGGGGGACGGCAGCCCAGAGCTCGGCCTCGACCGCGAGGCTGGTGTCGCTGCGCCGCCAGCTCACGCCCCAGGTCAGCGCGGCCAGCAGCAGGCCGTGCACCAGCAGGGCCAGGCCGTAGGCACGCAGCAGGCCCTGGCGCGGCGCCTGTGGCTCGAACTCGAAGCGGCTGCTGGCTTCCACGGTGCCGTTGATCCCCCGGGCTCAGTTCACCATCTGTACCGACAGGCCCACCCGCTGCACGCCGGCGCGCTGCAGGGTGTCCATGACCTTGACCACGGTCTCGTACTTGACGCTCTTGTCCGCGCTGATGACCACGGCGCTGCCGCCGTCCTTGGCATCGCCCTGGACACGCCTGACATTGGCGGCGAGCTCGGCCAATTTGATGTGGCGCGTGTCGTCCGCGATCTTGAGGCTCAGGCTCTCGTCCTTGCCCACGATGACCTCGATCACCTGATCCGGCTTGCGGGCGGCCTTGCCCACGCTGGGCAGGTCCACTACGCTGGGCGTGATCAGCGGTGCGGTGACCATGAAGATGATCAGCAGCACCAGCATCACGTCGATGAAGGGCACCATGTTGATCTCGTTGATGGTGCGCCGTCCGCGACCTCGACTGACCAGGGCAGGCATGTGCTCGCTCCTCAGTGCACCGAGGCCGGCGCGGCCGGCTGGGCGCCGATGTTGCGCTGCAGGATGTTGGAGAACTCCTCGATGAAGGTCTCCAGCACGATGGCCACGCGGTCGATCTCGCGCGCGAAGCGGTTGTAGGCCACGACGGCGGGGATGGCGGCGAACAGGCCGATGGCCGTGGCCACCAGGGCCTCGGCGATGCCGGGGGCCACGGAGGCCAGCGTCACCTGCTGCAGCGAGGCCAGGCCGGTGAAGGCGTGCATGATGCCCCAGACCGTGCCGAACAGGCCCACATAGGGCGAGACCGAGCCCACCGAGGCCAGGAAGGAGAGATTGGTCTCCACCACGTCCATCTCGCGCTGGAAGCTCGCGCGCATGGCGCGGCGCGCGCCGTCGAGCAGGGTGCCGGCGTCGGTGATGCGGCGCTCGCGCAGCTTCTGGTATTCGCGCAGGCCGGCCACGAAGATGCGTTCCATGGGGCCGCTGCCGTGGGCCTTCTGCGCGGCCTGGGCGTAGAGGGTGTTGAGGTTGGCGCCGGACCAGAAGTCACGCTCGAACTTCTCGTTGAGCTCGCGCACGCGCTTCAAGCCGAAGAGCTTGCTGAAGATGGCGGCCCAGCTGGCGATGGACACGAGCACCAGCAGCAGCATCACGGCCTGCACGACAAAGCTGGCGTGCAGCACGAGTTGGACGATGGAAAGGTCTTGGCTCATCGAAGGACTTCCAGGATATGCGGGGGAATTCTTTCAGGTTTCATGTGGGCGGCAGACACCCAGCCGATGCGGATGCTGCCTTCGCATAGTAATAGAGCCCCCACGCTTGCCGCTTCGCGTGCTGCGCTGCCCCCCGAGGGGGCCTTCGCGCCTTGGGGCGGCCCGGCGGCGCTCAAGTTGGGCGGTAGCAGGAAGGCTTCCTGTCGGATTGTGAGGGATGCGCGGCCGCTTTCCTGGAGCTGCGCTGTAACCAATAGTTCGTCGTCCAGCCGGGCCGGGCGGTGGTATTTGACGGTGGTCTCGCTGACCACGAACATGCCGCCCGTCTGTTCGCGCAGGGCCTGCTGGCCCACGCCGAGCGAACGCAGCCACTCGGTGCGCGCGCGCTCGAAGAACTTGAGGTAGTTGGCGTAGAAGACGATGCCGCCGGCATCGGTGTCTTCCCAGTAGACGCGGATCGGCAGTTCGTAGGACATAAGCGGATTCAGCGCAGGATCTTTTGCAGGCGCTCCACCGCGGCCTGCAGCTGGGGCAGGGCGCTGGCGGTGGAGAAGCGGATGTAGCGTGCGGTGTCGGCGCTGCCGAAATCACGGCCCGGGGTGACGGCCACATGGGCCTGCTGCATCAGCGCAAAGCTCAGTTCCCAGCTGTCCTGGACGCCCAGCTTGCGGCAGGCTTCGCTGCAGTCGGCCCAGGCGTAGAAGGCGCCGTCGGGCAGGACCGGAACCTGCAGGCCCAGTTCGTTCAGCGCAGGGATGAACCAGTCGCGCCGGGCCTGGAACTCGGCGCGGCGGCGTTCGTACTCGGCCAGGCTCTCGGGCTCGAAGCAGGCCAGGGCCGCGTGCTGGGCCAGGGTGCTGGGGCAGATGTAGAGGTTCTGCGCCAGGCGCTCGACCACGGGCACCAGGGCCGGCGGCAGCACCAGCCAGCCCAGGCGCCAGCCGGTCATGCTGAAGTACTTGCTGAAGCTGTTGATGCTGATGACCTGCTCATCGATCGCCAGCGCGCTCTGGCCGTAGCGCGCGTCGTAGCTCAGACCCAGGTAGATCTCGTCCACCAGGGTGATGCCCTCGTGTTCTTGCACCACTGCATGGATGCGGCGCAGCTCGGCCGGGTCGATGGAGGTGCCGGTGGGATTGGAGGGCGAGGCCAGCAGCACGCCACGGG
>JAYNNS010000030.1:5678-11906 GCA_038112835.1 Curvibacter sp.
GTGCGCACCTGCTCGGCACTGAGCTGGAAGCGCTGCTGCGGTCCGCAGGGGATCAGCCGGGCCGTGCCCTCGGCCGCGCTCACGAAGTGCCGGTTGCAGGGGTAGCTCGGGTCCGGCATCAGGATCTCGTCGCCGGCCTCGATCAGGGCCAGGCAGGCCAGCTGCAAGGCGGCGGAGGCGCCGGCCGTGACGACGATGCGTTCGGGCGCGATGGCCAGGCCGTGGCGCTGCGCGTACCAGGCGCTGATGCGTTCGCGCAGGGCGGGCAGGCCGGTGGCGTCGGTGTACTGGCTGCGCCCGGCGCGCACGGCACGTTCGGCGGCGGCCTGCACCCGGGGCGGAGCGGTGAAGTCCGGCTCGCCGATGTTGAGGAAGATCATGGGTGCCGCCCCCTGGGCGGCTTCGCGCGCCAGCGCCGAGGCGGCCTTGGCCACCTCCATCACATAGAAGGGCTCGATCTTTTGCGCGCGGGCCGCGATTTTCATGCGTCGCGCGTCAGCCCTTGAGCTTGCCCGCGGCGCGATCCGCCTCGACTTCGGTGGCGCGCAGGGTGGGCGCCAGGCCGTTGAGCACGCCATTGACGTACTTGTGGCCGTCGGTGCCACCGAAGGACTTGGCCAGCTCGATGCATTCGTTGAGCACCACGCGCCAGGGCACGTCGCGGCAATGCTGGAATTCGTAGACGCCGATCCACATCACGGCATGCTCGATGGGCGAGAGCTCGGCCAGCTTGCGGTCCAGCAGCGGCGTGATCAGGCGATCCAGCGCCTCGGCCTCGGCCACGCAGCCGTGCAGCAGGGCGTCGTAGTGCGCGGCGTCGGCCTTGTTGAAACCGGAGAGGTCGCGCGTGAAGGTGTCGATGGCGCCGGTCTCGTTACGGCCCACGAGGTGCTGGTACAGGGCCTGCAGGGCGAACTCGCGGGCACGGCTGCGGCCCGACTTGGCGGCGGACTTGCGGGGGGCGGCGGGGGCCATGCTCATGCGATGTGGTCCAGCAGGTTGGCCATTTCGACCGCCACGCGCGCCGCGTCACGGCCCTTGTCGGTCTGGCGGGCTTCGGCCTGGGCCAGGGTCTCGACGGTGAGGATGGCGTTGGCGATCGGGGTCTGGTAGTCCAGCGAGACACGGGTGACGCCGGCCCCGGACTCGTTGGCCACGAGCTCGAAGTGGTAGGTCTCGCCGCGGATGATGCAGCCCAGCGCGATCAGCGCGTCGTATTCATCGCTCTCGGCCATGGCCTGCAGGGCCACGGGCACTTCGAGTGCGCCGGGCACCAGCACATGCTTGATGTGCTTTTCTTGCACGCCCAGGGCCAGCAGCTCTGCGCGGCACGCGGCGGCCAGGGTGTTGGTGATGCTCTCGTTGAAACGGGCCTGCACGATGCCGATGTGCAGCTTCTTGCCGTCCAGTTTGTCTGCGGTGCCTTTGTCGGCGCCAAACATGGTGAGTCCTTTATTTTTGAAGATAGCCGGTGACTTCGAGGCCATAGCCGGTCATGCTGGGCAGGCGGCGCGGATTGCCCATGAGGGTCATCTTGTGTACGCCGCAGTCGCGCAGGATCTGCGCGCCCACGCCGTAGGTGCGCAGGTCCATGCGGCCACGCTCGGGGGCCTGACTGGCGCGCGCCGTGCCCTCGAACTGGGCCAGCAGCTGCTCGGCGCTTTCGCCCGCATTCAGCAGCACGACCACGCCGCGGTTCTCGGCGGCGATGCGCGTGAGGCAGGCGTCCAGGCTCCAGGAGTGCATGGTGCGGCCGGTCTCCAGCGCGTCCAATACCGAGAGCGGCTCGTGTACCCGCGCCAGCACCGTGTCCTGCGCGTTCCACTGTCCGCGCACCAGGGCCAGATGCAGGCCCTGGCTGGTCTTGTCGCGGTAGGCGTGGGCGGTAAACGGGCCGAAGGCGGTGTTGAGCGGGCGGCTGCCCACTTTCTCGATCAGTGACTCGGTGCGGCTGCGGTGTTCGATGAGGTCGGCGATGGTGCCGATCTTCAGGCCGTGCTCGGCGGCGAAGAGCTGCAGGTCGGGCAGGCGCGCCATGGTGCCGTCGTCCTTCATGATCTCGCAGATCACGGCGGCGGGCGAGTGACCGGCCATGGCGGCCAGGTCGCAGCCGGCCTCGGTGTGGCCGGCGCGCATGAGCACGCCGCCGTCCACGGCCTGCAGCGGGAAGATGTGGCCGGGCTGCACCAGGTCTTCGGCGCGGGCGTTGGGCGCCACGGCGGCCTGCACGGTGCGCGCGCGGTCGGCGGCCGAGATGCCGGTGGTCACGCCGGTGGCGGCCTCGATGGAGACGGTGAAGGCCGTGCCCATCTTGGTGCCGTTGCGCGCCACCATGGGTGGCAGGCGCAGGCGCTCGCAGCGCTCGCGCGTGAGGGTCAGGCAGATCAGGCCACGGCCGTAGCGGGCCATGAAGTTGATGGCCTCGGGGGTGACGCGGTCGGCCGCCAGCACGAGGTCGCCCTCGTTTTCGCGGTCTTCCTCGTCGACCAGGATGACCATGCGGCCGGCGCGCATCTCGGCCACGATGTCCTCGACGGGCGAGATGGCCACGGGTGCTTTGGAGCTCATGCGTCTGCTTTCTGCGGCGTGGCGCCGGCGGCGAGCATGCGCTCGACGTAACGCGCCACGGTGTCGATTTCAAGGTTCACGCCCGCGCCGGCCTGCAGCAGGCCCAGGCTGGTGTGCTGCACGGTGTGCGGGATGAGGTTGATGCT
This sequence comes from Curvibacter sp., assembly GCA_038112835.1. Lineage (GTDB taxonomy): Bacteria > Pseudomonadota > Gammaproteobacteria > Burkholderiales > Burkholderiaceae_C > Hylemonella. The sequence goes on from JAYNNS010000030.1 coordinate 8,393, forward strand.
GATCTCGGCGCCGGCCGGGTTGTCATGCACCCGGTTGACGGTGAGGCTCACGCCATTGACGGTGATCGAGCCCTTGTAGGCCAGGTAGCGGGCGAGCTCGGCGGGGGCCTGGATGCGCAGCTCCCAGCTCTCACCCACTTGGGCGAAATGGCTGACCGAGCCCACGCCGTCCACATGGCCCGAGACGATGTGGCCGCCCAGGCGGTCGCCCGCGCGCAGGGCCTTTTCCAGGTTGACCCGGGCGTCGAGGACGAGTCCGGTGGTCTTGGCCAGGGATTCGGCCGAGATGTCGATGGTGAAGCGCTGCTGGGGCAGGTCCAGGCTGGTGACGGTCATGCAGGCGCCGTTGAGGGCGATGCTGTCGCCCAGGCCCACGTCGTCCAGGTAACCGGCCGGGCAGGCGATGGCGAGGCGCTTGCCGTGCTGCAAAGAACTTCCGAGGTCGTGGCTGGCGACGATGCGCCCCACGCCGGTGATGATGCCGGTGAACATAGGGCTCTATTTTCGCAGGGATTCATGGCCCTGGCCGGGGCCGGGCCGAAAAGAAAGAGAAAGCGCGCGCTCGCCGCTAGAAGCGGTCCCGGCCGGGAATCCGGGCCAGGATGCGCAGATCGGGCCCGATCGGTGTCGTTTCCCGGAATTCCAGCGGCACGGCCTGCCCCAGCTCGCTCAGCGGACCGATGTTCACCATGCCCCGGCCCGCGCCCAGCAGCCTGGGGGCCAGGTAGACCAGGAATTCGTCCACCAGGCCCTCGCGGACCAGGGAGCCGTTGAGCTTGTGGCCGGCCTCCACGTGCAGCTCGTTGATCTCGCGTGCGGCCAGGTCGCGCAGCAAGGCGGCCAAGTCCACCTTGCCGCCCGGCCCGGGGCAGGGGATGACCGTGGCCCCCCGGGCCGCCAGCGCCGCCTGCCTGCCAGCGTCGTCCACCGCGGTATAGATCAACAGCTGGCGGCCGGGGATGAACAGCCGGGCGTCCTGCGGGGTTTCGAGCCGGCTGTCCACCACCACCAGATGGGGCTGGCGCAGAGTCTCGACCAGGCGCACGTCCAGGCGCGGGTCGTCCTCCAGCACGGTGCCGATGCCGGTCAGCACGGCGCAGGCGCGGGCGCGCCAGGCATGGCCGTCGGTGCGGGCGGGCTCGGAGGTGATCCACTGGCTGGCGCCGTTCTCCAGGGCGGTCTGGCCGTCCAGCGAGGCGGCGATCTTCATGCGCACCCAGGGCGTCTTGCGCACCATGCGGCTGAAGAAGCCGAGGTTGAGCTCGCGCGACTCGGCCGCGCCGGGCCCGACCTGTACCGCGATGCCGGCCGCGCGCAGCCGCGCGAAACCCTGGCCGGCCACCTTCGGGTTGGGGTCTTCCAGCGAAGCGACCACTTGGCCGACCCCGGCGGTGATCAGGGCGTCGCAGCAGGGGCCGGTGCGGCCCTGGTGGGCACAGGGCTCCAGCGTGACGTAGACCGTGGCACCGCGCACGCTGTGTCCGTGCGCTGCGGCGTCGCGCAAGGCCATGATTTCGGCGTGCGGCCCGCCGGCGCGCTGGGTGTGGCCCTGGCCCAGGACCTGGCCGTCGGCGCCGACGATGACGCAGCCGACGCGCGGGTTGGGCGAGGTCAGGGACAGGCCTTGGGTGGCCAGGGCGAGGGCGGCTTGGATGGGGGGGATGGGCATGAGGCGATTCTGACCGGAACGGCGCGTGACAGGTCGGCAACGCTCAGGGGCGGTGCTCGATTTCCAGCTTGAGGATGCTGCCCACCTTGCGGCCCAGGAGCTCGCCGGGGGTGTAGGGCAGGGTCGCGAAGACCTCGGCCACGGCCATGCTGTATTCCTCGGGCAGGTCGGGCGCATCGAGGTGGTAGGAGAGCACCCGGCCCTCGGCATCGATCCAGAGCGTCAGGCGCAGCCGGCCGGGAGCGGTCAGCAGCCCGGCCTCGGGCAGGTTCAGGTTGACCTCACCGAGCGGGCGGGGCGGGCGTGTCAGCTGCTCTGCCGGATAGTGGCCCCGGGCATCGGCCTGGGGAGACGACGAGACAGGGGCTGGCGCAATGGGTCGGGTGGCCTGGGGGGCAGGCGGCGGAGGTGGCAGGAGGCTGAGGCCGGCGCGCAGGGATTCCGTCCCCGGCCCGGGGTGCGTGGCCGTCGTCCCGGGCTGGACCTGAACCTGCCGGGGCACCAGCAGCAGGGCGTGCAGCAGCAGCGAGAGCAGCAGGGCCAGGCCCAGTCGGTGGTGGTCGAAGCGTCGGCGCATGGCAGCAGGCAGGCTGGCAGTGGCGTGAAAAAGTAACGCGCAAGCATACCGCTCAGGCGGGCCGGCGTGCCGTTCATCGCGCCGGGCCCGCGCGGGCAACGCCCGTGGCTAGGATCAGGCTATCCAATTCCGTCTTCATCCGTTCTCTGGGGATCCCTATGAAAAAGCAGGCTGGTTTCACGCTGATCGAAGTCATGATCACGGTCGCGATCATCGGCATCCTGGCGGCCGTTGCGCTGCCTGCCTACACCGACTACCTGATCCGTGGCCGCATCCCCGACGCCACGTCCAATCTGGCCGTCAAGCGCGTGCAGATCGAGCAGCACTTCATGGACAACCGGACCTATGTGGGGGCCGCAGCCTGCGGCAATGATTCCAGTATCAGCAAGTACTTCGATTTTTCCTGCTCTGCCGTTGACGCCACCACCTATACCCTGCAGGCGGTGGGCAAGGGCGGCATGGCTGGTTTCACGTACACCATCAACCAGGCCAATACCAAGGCCACGCCCGCCGTCCCCGCGGGCTGGCGCACCCCCAACCCGAACAACTGCTGGGTGGTGCGCAAGAGCGGCGACTGCGTCTGAGCGTGGACATGCACATCGATGCCATCATGAAGTGGTCGACGCCCGGCGGCCTGTGGCGGCCGGGCGGCGGCGGGCCGCCCGCGCAGCGTGGCTTCAACCTGATCGAGCTCATGGTGGGCATCGCCATCATGGCCCTGGTGCTGTACTTCATGATCCCCAGCATGGGCGCCTGGATGCAGAGCAGCCAGATCCGCAGCGCCACCGAGTCCATCCACGGCGCCTTGCAGCTGGCGCGTGCCGAGGCCGTGCGTCGCAACACCGCCGTGGAGGTGGTGCTGACCTCGGTGGCTGGTGGTGGCAACGCGACCAGCTGGGAAATCCGTTGCGTGACCTCCTCGGCCACCTGCCCCGGGACGGGGCAGGCCGAGACCTTCATCCAGCAGCGCACGGCTGCGGAAGGCTCGCCGAATGCCACCGTCACGGTCAATCCGGCCCTGACCACCATCGCCTATTCCGGCGCCGGCCGCCTGACGCCTGTGCCGGCCGGCAACATCGTCATCCAGGTGGGGCACCGGACGGCCAACAGTTGTCTGGCCGACGGGGGTGACTATCGCTGCCTGCGCATCGTGGTGATGCCCGGCGGCCAGACCCGCATGTGCGACCCGGCTGCCGTGGCGCCCAATCCCCGTGCCTGTTGAGGTGCCGACGATGAAGAAGCAAGCTTCCCGCCTCCAGGCCCAGAGC
>JAYNNS010000030.1:11916-14474 GCA_038112835.1 Curvibacter sp.
GACTGGCGCCGCGGCTACTTCGGCGTGCTCGGCATCATCGGCCTGCAGGGCTCGGCCGTGAAGGCTTCGGTGGACGCCAAGTACCGCAGCGAGGCGGCCCTGCTGGCCAATGACCTGATCGGCCGCATGTGGGCCAGCGACCGGACCCAGGCCACCCTGCAGGCCAATTACGCCAGCACGACCAACGGAGCACTGTTCCTGCAGTGGCGCAACACCGTCCAGGCCGCCTTGCCCGGAGCGGCCACGAATCCGCCCACGGTGGCCATTGCGGCCAGTGCGGGCACGGTGGTGCCGACCAGCCTGGTCACCATCACCATCTTCTGGCAGGTGCCCGGCGAGGCCGCCGTCCACAACTATGTGGCCGTCGCACAGGTGGGGGGATGACATGAAGCCACAGTTGCGACACACGCTGTCCGGTGGACGCAGGCCCCAATCCGGTTTCGGCCTGGTCGAGATCATGGTCGCCATGCTGATCGGCATGTTCGGTGTGCTGATCATGCTGCAGGTCCTGAACGTCTCGGAGGAGCAGAAGCGCACCAGCACCAGCGGCAACGACGCCATGAACGAAGGCGTGCTTGCCCTCTACGCCATCCAGAGCGACATCCGCATGGCCGGCTACGGCATCAACGATCCGAAGATCCTGGGCTGCAGCCTGACGCTGCGCGCTGGCGTGGTGCTGGGGGGGCTGGCACCGGTGGTCATCAATTCGGCCAACATCACCGGTGCCGATGTCAACACCGACACCGTGTTCGTTTTCCACAGCAACAGCTTCGGCACGCCCCAGGGCGATACCGTCATCGCGGCGGGCAACGTCGTCCAGACCCCGTCGGCCTTTGTCGCGAACGACTGGGTGGTGGTGGCGCCGGCAGCACGCCCCACGCCGTGCAACCTGACCCTGGACCGGGTGGCCAACGTGGCGGCCGGTGCCGTGACCCTGACTTCGGGAACGGCGATGAATGCTGGTGACACGCTGTTCAATTTCGGACAGACCTACCGGGCCATCGGCTATGCCATCCGCAACGGCGGCCTGACGAGCTGCGACTACACCAACGCCGGCGTCAACTGCGCCGTCGCGGGTTCTTGGAATTCGATCGCCAGCAACATCGTGAGTCTGCGGGTCCAGTACGGGCGCGACGTCACGGCTCCGGGGATGGATGCGGTGGTCGATCTCTACGACCAGGCCACGCCGAACCCGGCCGTGACGCCGAACACCCTGTGTGGCTGGTCGCGGATTTCCGCCGTACGCCTGGCGCTGGTCTCGCGCAGCGCCCAGATGGAAAAAGACAATGTCACGACGGTCGTGCCGACCTGGGAGGGCAGTGCCGCAGGCAATCCGGTGGGCAGCACGGCGGCAGCCTTTGTGCTCAACGGCGATGCGGACTGGCAGAAATACCGGTACCGGGTGTTCCAGACCCTGGTGCCGATCCGCAACATGTCCTGGATGGGAGTGGTGACGGGATGCTGAACAGACACAAGCTCGATCGTCAGCGCCATGGCCAGCGCGGCGTCGTGATGATGGTGGCCCTGGTCATCCTGGTGGTCATGACCCTGGCCGGCATCGCCCTGATGCGCTCCATGGACACGACCAACCTGATCGCCGGGAACATGGCCTTCAAGCAGGCGGCCACCCATTCGGCCGACTCCGGCGTCGAGACCGCCATCGCCTGGCTGGAAGCGAACAACGCGGGGTCCTTCCTGGACAACAGCAATCCCGTGGTCGGCTATTCGGCCTCGACCCCGAACAACGCCGCTTTGCCGCTGGGTGAGGCCTTCTGGTCCGGCATGGCTGCTTCCGGTGTCTGCAACCTGCCCATGGTCGGCGGCGTCTGCAGCGCGAATCCGGTTCCCAATGCCTCCGGCAACAGCATGAGTTTCATGATCCAGCGTCTTTGCGCCGCGACCGGCAACCGCAACGGTGCGGGCTGCTCCATCGTGGCCGGGGCCATCATCGCCAGCGGCAACAACGAGGGCGCCGGCGAGGAGCAACTCACGGGACAGTCCACGGCGGTTTACTACCGGATCACGGTGCGTGTGGTCGGGCCCCGCAATGCCATCAGCTACGTCCAGGCCATCGTCTCGCTCTGACGCCGCATCGCCTCTCGATCCTCACATGTGCCCCCCTACCATCACTCGGGAGATTGTCATGCGCAATCGAACACCTGTCGCAACAACGTCCGGCCGACGGCTGGTCCTCCCTGGCCTTGTGCTGGGCGCGCTCGCCGCGGTCTTCGCGCCCGGCTGGCAAGGCTGGTCTTCGGCGGCTGCCGTGACCGACATCGCCACCTTGCCGGTGTTCTCGTCCACGCCACCGGCCATCCAGGTCAAGCCGAACGTCTTCTTCATCATGGACGACTCGGGTTCCATGGCCTGGACTCACATGCCGGACCAGGCCGATGACTTCGCGGGACGCTACGGCTACCCCAGCAGCCACTGCAACGGCATTTATTACAACCCCAACATCACCTACAAACCGCCGGTCGATGCGTCGGGCAACAGCTATTCCAACCAGAGTTTCACGGCCGCACAGGTCGACGGTTACGGAATTGTGAGCACGGCCA
>JAYNNS010000031.1:0-243 GCA_038112835.1 Curvibacter sp.
CTTCTAGGGCCTGTGCACACTGATTTCTCAAATGCGAACAGGGTGAAAACGGCGCCAATCGAGGCGCACGACGACGCCCAGGCTGGCCGCCTGGGCTAGGAGTGCAACAACGAGTGGCGTTGTTTTCACCTAGGCCGCTTCACGGTAGAAAGGCCCGGCACTGGCCAGCGCCCGCGCGGCCAGGGGCGCCACGGCGGCGTGGATGGCGCCGATGTGATCGGGCGTGGTGCCGCAGCAGCCGCC
>JAYNNS010000031.1:253-13944 GCA_038112835.1 Curvibacter sp.
ACCGCTACGGCTTTCATTTCACAAAGTTCCCGCAGCTTCTTGTCCTTGAACCTGATCTCCAAGAACACCTCCTTGGTGTAGGCCGGGATTATATATTATTTACCTATTGGGTAAATAATATTGAGATTGACGATGCAACCCGGTATCAAACAGCAGACGCCGGCTAGCCAGTTCGTCCCACCTAAAACAAGCGCCCCTCAGAGCGCTGCCGCGTGCGCGGCCAGATCAACTCCACTCGCATCAGGCCCGCGCATCCAGGTCCAGCCATAGCTGCAGCGCTGACTTCACGCCGAACTGGTCGCGCGCCGGGTCCACGCGCCCGGCGCGCAAAAGGTAATCATGGAAGATCTGTTCCAACCCATGCCATCCGACCTATTCCATGGCAGGCACCCGGCGACATGCCGAGCCGGACTTCAGGCCGCCGCTTGATAAAACGGCCCAGCACTGCCCAAAGCTCGCGCCGAAAGGGGCGCTACGGCCTGGTGAATGGCACCGATGTGATCGGGCGTGGTGCCGCAGCAGCCGCCCACGATGTTGACCAGGCCCTCGGCGGCGAACTCGCGCAGCAGGCGGCTGGTCACGTCCGGGGTTTCGTCGAAACCGGTCTCGCTCATGGGATTGGGCAGGCCGGCGTTGGGATAGCAGCTGATGTAGGTGTCACCGGCCACGCGCGCCAGCTCCTGGATGTAGGGGCGCATGAGCGCCGCGCCCAGTGCGCAGTTCAGGCCCACGGCCAGCGGGCGCGCATGGCGCACGCTGTGCCAGAAGGCTGTCACGGTCTGGCCACTGAGGATACGGCCCGAGGCGTCGGTCACCGTGCCGCTGATCAGGATGGGCAGGCACTCGCCCGAGGCCTCGAAATACTCGTCGATGGCGAACAGCGCGGCCTTGGCGTTGAGCGTGTCGAAGATGGTCTCGACCAGCAGCACGTCGGCACCGCCTTCGACCAGGGCCTCGACCTGCTCGTAGTAGGCCGCGCGCAACTCCTCGAAGCTGGTGTTGCGCGCACCCGGGTCGTTCACGTCGGGGCTGATGCTGGCCGTCTTGGGCGTGGGGCCCAGGGCACCGGCGACGAAGCGCGGGTGCTCGGGCGTGCTGTACTTGTCACAGGCCGCACGTGCGATGCGGGCCGAGGCCAGGTTCATCTCACGCGCCAGATGCGCCATCTCATAGTCGGCCTGGGCCACGGTGGTGGCGCCGAAGGTGTTGGTCTCGACCAGGTCCGCACCCGCGGCCAGATAGCCCTCGTGGATGTCGCGGATGATGTCGGGCCGGGTCAGCGAGAGCAGCTCGTTGTTGCCCTTGACGTCCTGGTGGAAGTCCTGGAAGCGCTCGCCGCGGTACTGGGCCTCGCCGAGCTTGAAGCGCTGGATCATGGTGCCCATGGCGCCGTCCAGGATGGCAATGCGACGGGCCAGGATGCCCGGCAGGGCCTGGGCGCGGGTGTAATGCAGCGGCTTCATGCCCTCCATTGTAGAAAGCCGGCACGATGGCGGCTGATCAGTGCCAAAACCCGGGACAATAGAGGGCATGAAACACCTGCTGCCCCGGGAAGCCTGGGACTTCCTGCAACAGACGCCCGAAGCGCTTTTCGTCGACGTGCGCATGGAGATCGAGTCGCTCTATGTCGGGCGTCCACCCGGCGTGATCAACATCCCCTGGTACGAGTACCCGGACCTGACACCGGACCCGGCCGGCTTCGTCGCCGCCGTCGAGCGCGAGAGCAACGGCCAGAAGGACCGCCCGGTCGTGCTGCTGTGCCGCAGCGGCAAGCGCACCCTGGATGCCGGCAAGGCCTTGGCCGCCGCCGGCTACACCCAGCTCATCAACGTGCTGCACGGCTTCGAGGGCGACCTGGACGACCAGTTCAAGCGTTCCACGCTCAACGGCTGGCGCTTTGACGGTCTGCCCTGGGAGCAGATGTGAGCCGGCCTCTCCTGGCCTGAGCGGAGCCCGCACGCTTGCCACCGCACGAGATCCTGCGCCGCGTCTTCGGCTACGAGGCCTTCCGCGGCCCGCAGCAGGCCATCATCGACCACGTCGTGGGCGGCGGCGACGCGCTCGTGCTGATGCCCACGGGTGGCGGCAAGTCGCTGTGCTACCAGGTGCCCGCCATTGCCCGCCAGCAGACCGGCCAGGGCACGACCCTCGTGGTCTCGCCCCTGATCGCCCTCATGCACGATCAGGTAGGCGCCCTGCACGAGGCCGGCGTCGAGGCCGCCTTCCTGAACTCCAGCCTCACGGGCGAGGAGGCCGCCGCGGTGGAAAAGCGTCTGCTGCGCGGCGAGCTCACCCTGCTCTACGCGGCACCGGAGCGTGTGACCACCCCGCGCTTCCTCGCCCAGCTTGACGCCCTGGCCGAGCGCGGTCAGCTCGCGCTCTTTGCCATCGACGAGGCGCATTGCGTGAGCCAGTGGGGCCACGACTTCCGGCCCGAATACCGCGCGCTCACGGTGCTGCACGAACGCTACCCCGGCGTGCCGCGCATCGCGCTGACCGCCACGGCCGACGCGCTCACCCGCGAGGACATCGTGGAGCGCCTGCAGCTGGAGCAGGCGCAGCAGTTCGTCAGCAGCTTCGACCGCCCCAACATCCGCTACACCATCGTCGAGAAGAAGGATGCGCTGACCCAGCTGCTGCGCTTCATCGAGCGCGAACATGTGGGGGAGGCCGGCATCGTCTACTGCCAGTCGCGCAAACGTGTGGAAGACGTGGCGCAGTCCCTGGTGGAGGCCGGCATCGCGGCCCTGCCCTACCACGCGGGCCTGGACGCCGCCGTGCGGCAGCAGAACCAGAACCGCTTCCTGCGCGAGGAAGGCCTGGTCATGGTCGCCACCATCGCCTTCGGCATGGGGATCGACAAGCCCGATGTACGCTTCGTCGCCCACCTGGACATGCCCAAGAACATCGAGGGCTACTACCAGGAGACCGGCCGCGCCGGGCGCGACGGCGCGGCCGCCGACGCCTGGATGGCCTACGGCCTGCAGGACGTGGTGAACCAGCGTCGTATGATCGACGAGAGCCCGGCCGGCGAGGACTTCAAGCAGGTCATGCGCGGCAAGCTCGACGCCCTGCTGGCCCTGGCCGAGGCCACGGACTGCCGGCGCGTGCGCCTGCTGGGCTATTTCGGCGAGAAGTCCGAGCCCTGCGGCAACTGCGACAACTGTCTGCATCCGCCGGCCGTGCAGGACGGCAGCGAGCTGGCGCGCAAGCTGCTCAGCTGCATCTACCGCGTGCAGCAGGCCAGCGGCATCAGCTTCGGCACCGGTCACATCATGGACATCCTGCGCGGCAAGCAGACCGAGAAGGTCAGCCAGTACGGGCATGAACAGCTCAGCACCTTCGGCATCGCGAAAGACGCCAGCGAGAGCGAGCTGCGCGCCGTGCTGCGCCAGCTCATCGCCATCGGCGCCGTGGCCGTGGATGGCGGCATGTTCAACACCCTGCAGCTGACCGAGGGCTCACGCGCGGTGCTCAAGGGCGAGGTCAAGGTCCAGCTGCGCGAGTCGGTGGCTGCGCCAGCCGCCAGGCGCAGCCGCCGCGGCGCCACGCTGGCACCCGCCGCCCAGGAACTGGGCGTGGACGACCAGGTGCATTACATCAACCTCAAGAACTGGCGGGCTGAGGTGGCGCGGGCGCACAACCTGCCAGCCTATGTGATCTTTCACGACGCCACGCTGGCCGAGATCGCGCGGCGGCGCCCGCAATCCCTGGCAGATCTGCAGGGCATCAGCGGCATCGGCGCCAAGAAGCTCGAAGCCTATGGCGCCGACGTGTTGCGGGTGGTGGCGGAAGGGAATTGAGGCGGCGTTCGCCGGGAGCCGCTGGCAACGCGTCGCTCAGTGGCGACGGAAGCTGCTCTCGTAGGACATGGCCGCGGCCGACATGGTGTTCTGCAGGCGCTCGATGGCGCGGCTGTGGCGCTGGTTCTTGGAGCTGTCGCGCAGCTGCTGGCGGTGGTGCTGCATGAGCTTGTCGAACTTGGCGCGGCAGGGCTCCAGCACGCCGGCCAGGTGCAGGGCAATGTAGGCCACGTGATCCGCCTGGGTGCTGCGGAACTCGTCGGTCCATTGCTTGAACAACTGCCACTTGTAGGTGCCTTTCTCGGGCACCTTGATGATGTCTTTGCGCACGTTAGTCATAGCATTCCTCTGGGGCTGCTGCAGGACCTGAAGCGGGGTTGCTGCCCCGGTCGGGTCACTTTGCATAGCCATGTGCTTATGACGCACCGGCCCACGGGATGGTTGACAAACGGGATACAAAAGCGGCCGGCCGACCTTCAAAAAGGCGGATAAGCCCTTGGATTTTCAGGGTTATTAGAGAAAGCCCAGCCCCCGGTGCTCCCGCACCTCGGGCTTGATGCGGTGCTCGGCTTCGAGCTGCGCCAGGAACTCCTCCGGCCCGAAATCGGCCCCGAGGATGACAGCCTGCCGCTGCACCGCAGCAAAATCACCCAGGCACAGTTCGTCCAGCTGGTCCAGCCGCTTCTGCAGTTCCGGTGCCAGCCCCTGGTCGTCGCCCCGCAAGGCCTCGGCCACGAACATGGCCCGGCGCTGGGACAGGCTCAGGGGCTTGAAGCGGATCTTGAAGGTGAAGCGCCGCAAGGCCGCCTGGTCGATGCGGTCCATCAGATTGGTGGTGCAGATGAACACGCCCTGGTGCCGCTCCATGCCCTGCAGCATCTCGTTGACCTCGGTGACCTCGTAGGTGCGCTGGGCGCCGCGCCGGTCCTGCAGGAAACTGTCGGCCTCGTCCAGCAGCAGCACGGCGTTCTCGGCTTCGGCCTCGGCGAACATGGCGGCCATGTTTTCCTCGGTCTCGCCGATGAACTTGCTCACCAGGTCACTGGCCTGGCGGATCATCAGCGGCCGGCCGATCCGGGACGCCAGGTATTCGGCCAGCGCGGTCTTGCCGCTGCCGGGCGGCCCGTGGAAGCACAGGCTGCCCCGCCCCCGCGCCTGCAGCGCCTGCACGATGCGCGGCAGCTCGAAACGGCACTCCACATTGAGCAGGCCCAGGTCATAGCGCGTCTCGCTGGGCCGCGGCCGGGTCGCCTCCTGGCGACCTCCTCCGAGCGCCTGGTCGGCATTGCGTAGCTGCCGCTCGATCAGGGTCTCCATTTCCTGCTGGCCAGGCTCCCCCGCATCCGCGCGGACCAGGCCGGCAAAGCGCACCGCCGTGTGGATCTGCGCCGGGGTCAGGCTCTTGCGCGCCACCAGCCGCTCCACGAAGGCCGGCGTGACCGCCGCGCCCTGCAGGGCGCGTCGCACCAGCTCCTCGCGCGCGCCCGGCGGCGGGGACTTGAGCTCCAGGTGGTAGGCAAAGCGGCGCCGGAAGGCCGGATCGATCTGCTCGATCCGGTTGGTGATCCAGACCGTGGGCACGGCGTTCGACTCCAGGATCTGGTTGACCCAGGCCTTGCCGCTGACGCTGCCGCTGGGCTGCGGACCGGCCTTCTCGGCCCGCACCAGCAGCTGGGCGGCCTCGCTGGAAATCGGCGGGAACACATCTTCCACCTCGTCGAACAGCAGCACGGATTGCGCGCTGCCCTTGAGGAAGACCTGGGCGATCTGCAGCGAGCGGTAACGCTCGCGCCCGCTGAGGGAATTGCCGTCGCGGTCCGCGTACTCGACCTCGAACAACTCCAGCCCCGCGGCCTGCGCCGCTACCTTGGCCAGCTCGGTCTTGCCCGTGCCCGGCGGCCCGTAGAGCAGCACGTTGACGCCCACCTCGCGCCGCGCCACCGCGTTGCGCAGCAGGGTGCAGAGCAGGCGGGCCTCCTCGGCCACAAAGGTGAAGTCCTCCAGGGCCAGCGTGCTTTTGCTGGCCGGCCGGGTGAAGACCGCCATCAGCTCGGCCTGGTCGCGGTATTCGCGCATCAGCACCGGCGGCAGCTTCTCGCTGACCTTCATGAGGTCGGCCAGGTCGGTGATGTTGTGCTCGGAGATCAGGTTGTCGACCAGACCGATGCGCTCCAGCCGCGAGCCGGTGCGCAGCGCATCGCCCACCTCCTCGGCCCGCACCCCGGCCACCTCGGCGATCAGCGCGTAGGCCTCGGCCGCGTTGCTGACCTTGAACTCCACCAGCAGGCTGCGCAGCTCGCGCTGGTAGCGCGTCAGCGTGCCGTAGAGCAGCAGCGCGCGCTCGGCCTGGTTGAGCTGCAGCAGGTGGGCCAGCGCGTCGATGTTCTTCTCCACCAGGGTGGACTGCTTCTTCAGCGCCTGGCGCAGCCAGTCGGCGCTGGTGGCCAGCACCAGCTGCAGGTCACGTGGCTGCTGCTTGGCGTAGTCGTCCAGGTAGAAGAACAGCGTGCTCTCCTCGTAGGGACCGCGCCAGTCGCCATGGCGGACCACGAAGGCCTCCAGGTCCAGCGCCTCCTGCCCGGCCCAGGCCTCGGCCCCCGCACAGCGACGCACCAGATAGTCGCGCAGGCGCTGCAGCACGGGCTGGGGCCAGACCAGATGCCGGCCCACCAGTTCCAGCACGCCGTGCAGGTCGCGCCGGGTGCTGAAAGCCGCGCCCATGCGGCCGACCAGGGTCAGCACGAAATGCGAGCACATGAGGTCCAGCACCGGCGCGTCCCGCAGACCGGGCGAAACCAGCAGCGGACCACCCGTGCGGCCCATCGTCTGTCGCTTGACCATGCAAGGTCCTCCTTCGAGGCTTGGACGCTTTCACGATAGCGCAGAGGCCCCGCGCTGGGAAGCCCCGGCAGCCTGTGCGGACAGGACTTGACGGCACGACCGATGGACGGCACCCTGCGCGGTTGCCCGGCACTGCCTGTAAAATCACGGGCTGTCACTCGATCCGATAGATAGGAATCCCCATGTCCCACGAGCCCCAGCAGTCGTCCGACCCCATCGAGAACATCGTGCACACGGCACCGGTGGTCATCCCCGTCCTGGGCGGCCTGATGATCTTCCTGCTGGCCTTCATCGCCGTCTTCATGGCCTGATGGGCCCCGCGGCAGCGGCGCCCGCCGCCGGCCTGCCGCCAGCACCCGGATCCCTCTGGCGCGTGGGATCCCCTTTCGGTTTTATTTCCGTAGCCTCCCCATCCGGCACGCCGACCTCGCCCGCGAGGACTGCCGGTGAGCGCCTCTGGCTGCGCATACACCCCTCTCCAGCCCCGCATAAACCCATGCAAGTTTTGCATGGGTTTTGTCTGTAACGCGCCTGTAACTCGCCGGCCCATCCCTACAATGGCCCGCACCGGCGGCTGGCCGTGCCGCCCCCGAGTCATGACCAACAGGAGCACCCGATGAACTCTCCCGTGATGCAAGGCATCCACCTCAACGCCCCCGCCCACGTGAAGCACGCCCGCCTGCTGGCCTGGGTGGCCGACATGGCCGCGCTGTGCAAGCCCGACGCCATCTACTGGTGCGACGGCAGCGACGAGGAGTACCGACGCCTGTGCGACCTGCTGGTCTCAGCCGGCACCTTCATCAAGCTCAACGAGAAGAAGCGCCCCAACAGCTTCCTATGCCGCTCAGACGCCAGCGACGTGGCCCGTGTGGAGGACCGCACCTTCATCTGCTCGGCCCGCAAGGAAGACGCCGGCCCCACCAACAACTGGATCGACCCGACCGAGATGCGCGCCCTGATGCAGTACGGCCAGCCCGACGGCACGCCCGCCCTCTTCAACGGCTGCATGAAGGGCCGCACCATGTACGTGGTGCCCTTCTCCATGGGTCCGCTGGGCAGCGACATCGCCCACATCGGCGTCGAGCTCTCCGACAGCCCCTACGTGGCCGTGAACATGAAGCTCATGACGCGCATGGGCAAGGCCGTCTACGAGGTGCTCGGTGCCGACGGCGACTTCGTGCCGGCCATGCACACGGTCGGGGCGCCCCTGGAGGCGGGCCAGAAGGACAGCGCCTGGCCCTGCAACCAGACCAAGTACATCGTGCACTACCCCGAGACGCGCGAGATCTGGTCCTACGGCTCGGGCTACGGCGGCAACGCCCTGCTGGGCAAGAAGTGCTTCGCGCTGCGCATCGCCTCCAACATGGGCCGCGACCAGGGCTGGCTGGCCGAGCACATGCTGATCCTGGGCGTGACCAGCCCCCAGGGCAAGAAGTACCACGTGGCCGCCGCCTTCCCCAGCGCCTGCGGCAAAACCAATTTCGCGATGCTGGTGCCACCCGCCGGCTTCGAGGGCTGGAAGGTCACGACCATCGGCGACGACATCGCCTGGGTCAAGCCGGGCCAGGATGGCCGCATGTACGCCATCAACCCCGAGGCCGGCTACTTCGGCGTGGCCCCCGGCACCAACTACAAGACCAACCCGAACTGCATGGAGTCGCTCAAGAGCGATGTGATCTATACCAACGTGGCGCTGACCGACGACGGCGACGTCTGGTGGGAGGGCATGGACGGCGAGGCGCCGGCCCACGCCATCGACTGGCAGGGCAAGGACTGGACGCCGCAGATCGCCAGGGAGACCGGCGCCAAGGCCGCGCACCCGAACTCGCGCTTCACCGTGGCTGCCACCAACAACCCGGCGCTGGATCCCGAGTGGGACAATCCCAAAGGCGTGGCCATCGACGCCTTCATCTTCGGCGGCCGGCGCTCCAACACCGTGCCGCTGGTGACCGAGGCCCGCAACTGGGTGGAGGGCGTGTACATGGCCGCCACCATGGGCTCGGAGACCACGGCCGCCATCATCGGCCAGCAGGGCGTGGTGCGCCGCGATCCCTTCGCCATGCTGCCCTTCACGGGCTACCACATGGGCGACTACTTCGCGCACTGGCTGAACCTCGGTGAGAAGGTCGCCGCCCAGGGTGGCCGGCTGCCGGCCATCTTCACGACCAACTGGTTCCGCAAGGACGAGAACGGCAAGTTCATCTGGCCGGGCTATGGCGAGAACATGCGTGTGCTCAAGTGGATGATCGACCGCATCGAGGACGAGGCCAAGGGCCAGGAACACTTCTACGGCCTGTCGCCGAGCTACGAAGAGTTCAACTGGAAGGGCCTGAATTTCACGCCCGAGCAGTTCCAGGCCGTGACCCGCATCGAGAAGCAGCAATGGCTGGATGAGCTCAAGCTGCACGACAAGCTGTTCGAGCAGATCGACGCGCGCCTGCCCCAGCAGCTGCGCGACACCCGCCAGCGCATCGAGAAACTGCTCACGACCTGAGCCGGCGACCCGCAACCCGGGGTGACACCGCTCCCCCGGGTTGCGGGGACGGGCGGTCCTGGAAACGGGCGCGGCTTACTGGCCGGCCGGTACGGATCCCGCGGCGCCCCCGGTTTCGGACAGCGCCAGCCCCCGGCTGGCGCGCAGGCCCGCGGGCTCCTGCAGGCTGAGCACGACGGCCTGGGGCTGCAGGCCCGGCGGCAGCTGGATGCGGCCGCTGGTCTTCACATAGCTCGCCACCCGCATGCGGAAACTGCCCCCGACCGGCTGGCCTTCCGGGGGGAAGGCCCATTGCTGCGGGCGGCCGTCCTGCAGGCCGAAGAACAGAAACTCATAGCGCCCTTCGAACACGCGACCGCTGTTGGCCAGCTCGAACTCGTACAGCAGCTGGCCCACCTGGCCGGCATCGCGCACCAAGCGCAGGGACTGGACCCGCAGGCCGTCGACCGATCGCGGCGTCAGCAGATCTTCGGCCGGCGCAGGCGCGACGGACGGGAGGGGAGCTTCCTGCGCGGCCAGCTCGGCGGGTCGGGCCGCCGCCGAGGCCGGCGCCACCGAGACCGCGGCGCCCGGGCGCAACTGCTGGTAGCGCATGCCGGCGTAAAAGCTGGCCACGCACAGCGCCAGCAGCAACAGGGCCTTGAACAGATACTGCGCCCAGACCCGCCAGCGCGGAACGGGCTCGGTGATCACGATGCTCGGGGGCATCTGTGTGAACAAGGTTCGGTTGAAAGGTGAAGGCACTCTGGGAAGACTCTGTATCGCTTGCGGCTACGGCCGTCCGGACGGCCGCAGGGCTGCCGCGCCACTGCACATAGGCACTTATTGTCCTGCAGACTGGCCGCCTCGGGAAAGTCCCGGTCAAAGAAAAAGCCACCGCAAGCGGTGGCTTTTGGCATGAACGCAGCCCTTGTGCTCATTCGTTCCAGATGCGGCGGCTCAGACGCTTGAGCCGTGCCGTGATTTCAGGACGCAGCACGCGGGCCTCGATC
Organism: Curvibacter sp.; assembly: GCA_038112835.1. Lineage (GTDB taxonomy): Bacteria > Pseudomonadota > Gammaproteobacteria > Burkholderiales > Burkholderiaceae_C > Hylemonella. Next base: position 10,384 of record JAYNNS010000031.1, read on the forward strand.
TCGGGCCGGCCGGACGGCGCGCCCTGCGGCCCCGAAGCTTCCTCCTCGGCACGGCTGGAAGCCGCCTGGATGTCGGCCATCACACGCGGATCCTTGCGCGCCAGATCCCACAGGCGTTCGTCGGCACGGCGGCGGGCCACGTTCTGCGACCAGCCATCCAGGCCAGCCATCACACGCGCGGCGATGCCACGGGCCGTCGGCGCCAGCAGGGCCAGGGCGCTGAAACCGATGACCCACATCAGGACCCAGGCTGCCAGCAGGTGACCATCGGCCCAGGTGTCCATCAGGCGGTCGGCCACGACCACCAGGGTGGCCACCATGGCCGCCAGCAGCACACCGGCCAGACCACGCGTCGCACTCCAGCCCTTGCGCAGGCCCTCGGCGGCATGAATCACGCGCTCCAGGCGCTCCACCCCGGGGTGGCTGGTCGAATACTCAAGGTGTACGAAGCTGTTGCTCATGGGAACCTCCTGAAGAAATGATGTGCTGCGATGGGCGAATGTTAGGGTTTTCACTACTGTGATTCAACTTTATATTTCTGATATTCAATATTTATAACAGTGATGTTTAAGATGCCATGGCTGGACTGAACTTCCGTACCCTCGATCTCAACCTCTTGCGGGTCTTCAATGAGGTCATGACCGAGCGCAGCCTGACCAAGGCCGCGCGTAAGCTGGCGCTCACACAACCCGCTGTCAGCAATGCCCTGCGGCGCCTGCGCGAAGCGCTGGACGACGAGCTGCTGCGCCGCCACGGCCAGGGCCTGGAGCCCACGCCACGTGCCCTGGCCCTGTGGCCGGCCGTGCAGCAGGCCCTGCGCCAGCTGCAGGAAACCCTGGCCCCCGGCAGCTTCGTGCCGGCCGAAGCCAACACCACCTTCGTGCTGGCCATGGCGGACGCGACGGCCGCCGAGCTCATCCCCGGCCTGGTCCAGGCGCTAGACCGCGAGGCGCCGGGGGTGACGATCCGGGTCGTGCCGCTGACCACGCGCGACCCGCGCCGCCTGCTCGACGAAGAGGCGGCCGACCTGGCCATCGGCTATTTCCCGGCGGTGATGGCGGGCCTGACCGCCCAGGCCCAGGCCGGCGAGACCGTGCCCTTCGAGCACCAGCGCCTCTACCTGACGCGCTATGTCTGCGTGATGCGGCGCGACCACCCGCTGGCCCACGAGGAACTCACGCTGGAGCGCTACTGCGCCGCGCGCCATCTGCTGGTGAGCTTTTCGGGCCGGCCTTACGGCTTCATCGACGAGGCGCTGGCCGGGCTGGGGCGGCAGCGCCACATCGTGCTCACGGTCAACCAGTTCTTCACCGCGGGCCGCGTGGTGGCGGGCTCGGACCTGCTGACCGTGCTGCCGCGCCACTTCGTCAGCGTCACCGGCATCGCCGACCAGCTCGTGCTGCGCGAGCTGCCCTTTGCCGTGCCGGCCGTGCACGTCGACGCGCTCTGGCATCGCCGCCTGCAGCACAGCGGCGCGCACGCCTGGCTGCGCGAGGTGCTGTCGCGTCAGCCGCAACAGCGGGATAAGTAATACCCCTTCTTTTTGACCGCGGTCAATCGGCCCTACGATCGCGCCGATACACTTGGACCACCTGAAAAAAGAAAGGAAGCCCCATGAAGATTCTTCTGGCCGTCGATGGCAGCGAGTACACCAAGAAAATGCTGGCCTACCTGGCCACGCATGAAGGCATGTTCGGTGCCGACAACAGCTACACCATCCTCACGGTCCAGCCCGCCCTGCCGCCCCGCGCCCGCGCTGCCGTCGGCAAGGAAGTCGTGGACAAGTACTACAGCGAAGAATCGGAGAAGGTGCTGGGCCCGGTGTCCAAGTTCCTGGCCCGCCACGGCATCGACGCCAAGAGCAGCTGGAAGGTCGGCCACGCGGGCGAGACCATCGCCAAGGTCGCCGATTCCGGCAAGTTCGACCTGCTGGTCATGGGTTCGCACGGTCATGGCGCCCTGGGCAACCTCGTGATGGGTTCGGTGGCCACCCAGGTCGTCGCCCACTGCGGCGTGCCCGTGCTGCTGGTGCGCTGAACCCCGCGCTCATCCTGCAACGGCCGGCTGCATGCCGGCCGTTTTCATTGGGGGGCCTGTTTCAGCGCTGCAGCGGCGCGGACGCGTCCGGCGTCTGTGCGCCCGCCAGTGTCATCCCCATCCACTGCCGCAGGTCGGTCCACATGCGCTGGATCTCCACATTGCGCGGCGTCAGGCGCGCGCTGGGCAGCTCGATGGTCACCACCGGCATGCCCTTGTGCACGCCACCATAGTTGCCCAGGGAACCGGGAAACACGCCGAGTTGATCGAGGTAGAGGCGCCCCAGGCGGCGCGGCGGCGTGATCGGGCCATCGAAGTCCAGGATGCCGTAGGGCGCGTGGATGCTGACGATGAGATTGGGCCGGAAACGCAGCATCTCGTCGTGCAGGAAACGGGTCTCGGGTTCGCTCAAGGGCGCGCGCCCCGGGAAGCGCCGCGGGTCCTTGCGGGTGCGGACCTCCCAGTAGTAGGCGGCATCGCGCTCCCAGTTGGGCGTGGGAAAGTTGCGGTTGAGGTCGACGCCGTTGGCGTTGACGCGCCGCGCCGGCTGGTCGAACAGGCCGTCCGGATTGAGCGCGGGAATGAAGCGCCAGTGCACCGGCTCGGACTCGGTCTGGGCCAAGCGGATCCAGTGCAACGCGACCGCGGCCGAGGACAGCTCGTCGCCATGGATGCCGCCGATGACCAGCACCCGCAGGCGTGGCGTAGCCGGCTGCACATCCCGCACATAGATCGTGCGGCCGCGCACGCTGCGCCCCGCGCTGGGCTGCAGCTCGGCCGTCTTGCACAGGGCCCAGCTCACATTGGGCAGGCGTGCGAAGAATTCACCGCAGGTGCGGTCGTCGGCCATCACGCCGAACGAGATCATCCAGGCCACGGCGCCGGCCGCCGTGCTTTTCCAGAAACGCATCGGGCCATTTTAGGGGGGCCACCGCCCGGCATGCGCCCGGACAGGGCATGGCCATCCATTTCAGGTAAATTGCGTGCATGGTGCGACTCGATGTCGCTTCATGTGGTCCTTGTGACCGCCTATAACTAATGACTTCTTCTCTCTATCGCAGAGGGGAAGTTGCCCCCTAAAAAGGGCCAAATCTGTGACGGCTGTGAAGCCTTTTCTCCGCCGTCTGCCGGACACCGAAAGGTGCCTCCGCAGTGGTTTCGCGTCCGCAAGGGAGCGAAATTTCGGCATATATGAGACATGGATTTCATCTTTACTCAATCTTTACAGACCCTAGCGGTGCTGCGGATTGGAATAGATGCGATTAGTCATGAGCGCAACCGCGCTCCGTGTCTTGCTTTCCTACAAAGCCACCGGTGGAACCCGGTGTCCTCGACTACATGTGCTGGCTGAGTAATTGGCTGGTGCAGAGCTGTAGTTAAACGACCCGTGCGCTTGCGCACACAGAACAGGTGCAAGCCTGTTCGACCTCACGAATAGGAAGTGAGGGGGCCGCCGAGGAATTAGGTATGGGAAAGATATCTGAACGCTCGTCCGAATCGTCGTTAGCAATAAGTGGCTTACTC
>JAYNNS010000031.1:13954-14471 GCA_038112835.1 Curvibacter sp.
AAACGAGGTAAACCCAATGTCCCGCCTATGTCCTCGGACACGGGCAGCCTGAGCGTAAGCGACGGTGTTGGGCCAGTGGGCAGAGGAAGTTGCAAAAAGCGAATGGCGGCCCGTAATAGGTCGCATAGGTGCCATGCACTGAGGTGAAAGCCTGCTGACTTGCAACAGGTACGACGGCGCAAGCCGTCTGTGTACTTAAACCGACCCTGAGGGTATTCGACCCTCGGGTCGAACTACCTTCATTTGGGGTCATCCTGAATGGAGAGAGGTATGGAAAACATCCGCAAGGATGCTGCGCTCCCCAACGTGACTGACTGGCATTCCATAGACTGGAAGAAGGTCATGTTGTTCGTAGGGAAGATGCAGACGCGCATAGCGTTAGCTGAAACGGGAAGGGACTTCCGCCGGGTCGCAAGACTACGAAGAGGCCTGATCCGCTCCTGGCAAGCAAGGGCACTTGCTGTCAGGCGAGTAACTGAAAACCAAGGGAAGCGAACGAGTGGCGTCGATCGCGAGC
>JAYNNS010000032.1:0-14423 GCA_038112835.1 Curvibacter sp.
CCTCAAGGCCAAGGGCGCGATCTTCATCGAGGAGCTGTCCGACGTGCCGCCCGGTGCCACCCTGGTCTTCTCGGCCCATGGCGTGAGCAAGGCCGTGCAGCAGGAGGCCGAGCAACGCGGTTTCCAGATCTTCGATGCCACCTGTCCGCTGGTGACCAAGGTGCACGTGGAAGTGGCCAAGCTGCACAAGGAAGGCTACGAATTCATCATGATCGGCCACAAGGGACATCCGGAAGTCGAGGGCACCATGGGCCAGCTCGATTCCGGCATCCATCTCGTGGAGGACGAGGCCGATGTGGCCCGGGTCCGGCCCGCGCAGGCCGAGAAGCTCGCCGTGGTCACGCAGACCACCTTGAGCGTGGACGACGCGGCCGGCATCCTGGCGGCGGTGAAGGCGCGCTTCCCGCAGGTGCGCGAGCCCAAGCAGCAGGACATCTGCTACGCCACGCAGAACCGGCAGGACGCAGTCAAGATCCTGAGCCCGCAGGTGGACGTGGTCATCGTGGTCGGCAGCCCCACCAGCTCCAACAGCAACCGCCTGCGCGAGGTGGCGCAGAAGCTGGGCACCAGCGCCTATATGGTGGACAACGCCGACGAGCTCCAGCCCGGGTGGTTCGAGGGCAAGGGTCGCGTGGGCCTGACGGCCGGCGCCTCGGCACCCGAGATCCTGGTGCAGCAGGTGATCGAGCGCATCAAGGCATTGGGGGCGGTGGCCGTGCGCAAGATGGACGGCATCGAGGAGACCGTGAAATTCCCCTTGCCCAAGGGCCTCAAGACCTGACATCCGGGCCAGGCCGGTGAAGCGGCCGCCCACCTACAATTCCAGCCATGCTAGACCTGACCCTGCTCCGCAAAGACCTCGACGGCGTGCTCGCGCGCCTGGAGACGCGCAAGAAGCCCCAGCCCTTTCTCGATGCCGGCAAGTTCCGTGCGCTCGAGGGCGAACGCAAGACCCTCCAGACCCGCACCGAGGAGTTGCAGGGCAAGCGCAACACCCTGAGCAAGCAGATTGGCGCACTCATGGGCCAGGGCAAGAAGGACGAGGCCGAGGAGGCCAAGGCCGAGGTCAATGCGCTCAAGGGGGAGCTCGACAGCTCGGCTGCGCGGCTGGACCAGATCCAGGCCGAGATGCAGGCCCTGCTGCTGGCCGTGCCCAACCTGCCGCACGAGAGCGTGCCTGTCGGCTCCGACGAACACGGCAACGTGGTGGCGCGCGCCTGGGGCACGCCCAAGACCTATGACTTCACCGTCAAGGATCACGTGGACGTGGGCCAGCCGCTGGGCCTGGACTTCGACACCGGCACCAAGCTCACCGGGTCGCGCTTCACGGTAATGAAGGGTGGCATCGCCCGCCTGCACCGCGCGCTGGCGCAGTTCATGCTGGACGTGCAGACGCAGGAGCATGGTTACACCGAGTGCTACACGCCTTACATCGTCAATGGCGACACGCTGCGCGGCACGGGCCAGCTGCCGAAGTTCGAGGAAGACCTGTTCGCCGCCAAGAAGGGCGGCCAGGAAGGTGCGGCCGAGGACGTGGCGCTTTACCTGATCCCCACCAGCGAGGTCACGCTGACCAACTTCGTGCGCGACGAGATCGTGGCGGAAAGCGATCTGCCGATCCGGCTCACCGCCCACACGCCCTGCTTCCGTTCCGAAGCCGGCTCCTACGGCCGCGACACACGCGGCATGATCCGCCAGCACCAGTTCGACAAGGTCGAGATGGTGCAGATCGTGCACCCCGAGAAGAGCTATGAGGCGCTGGAAGAGATGACGCGCCACGCCGAGGCCATCCTGCAGAAGCTGGGCCTGCCCTACCGCGTGATGAGCCTGTGCACGGGCGACATGGGCTTCGGCGCGGCCAAGACCTACGACCTCGAAGTCTGGCTGCCGGCGCAGAACACCTACCGCGAGATCAGCTCGGTCTCCAACTGCGAGGCCTTCCAGGCCCGTCGCCTGCAGGCGCGCTTCAAGAACGCCCAGGGCAAGAACGAGCTGCTGCACACGCTCAACGGCTCCGGCCTGGCCGTGGGCCGCACCCTGGTGGCGATCCTCGAGAATTACCAACGCGCCGACGGCAGCGTCGAGATCCCCGCGGCGCTCCAGCCCTATATGGGCGGCCTCAAGGAGTTGCGCGCGTGAAGCTGCGCCGCCGCGCCCTGAACCAGCTGCTGCTGGGCGGCGCGGTGTTCGGCGTGCGTGCTGCGCAGGCGGCCCCGCTGGAGCCGGGGCAGGCGGCGCCGGATTTCGAGCTGCCCGATCAGGACGGCAAGAAACGCAGGCTCGCCGACTGGCGTGGCCAGTGGCTGGTGCTCTACTTCTATCCCAAGAACGACACACCGGGCTGCACCACCGAGGCCTGCAATTTCCGCGACGACTGGCTGATCCTGCAGGAGCTCGGCGCCGCGGTGGTGGGCGTGAGCGTGGACAGCAGTGCCTCGCATGCGGCCTTTGCGCAGAAGTACAAGCTGCCCTTTCCGCTGTTGGCCGATGCGCAGGGCGAGGTGGCCACGCGTTACGGCGCCTTGTCGGACTGGCTGCTGTTCAAGTTCGCCAAGCGCCAGACTTTCATCATCGACCCGCAAGGCCGTCTCGCGCGCATCTACCGTTCGGTCGACAGCGACAAGCACTCGGCCGAGATCGTGGCCGATCTCAGGCAGCTGCGCCAGGCCCGCTGAACACGGGGCTGGTGCGGGCCGCGCGGCAGCGCTACAATCCGTGCCATGCCGCGCATTTGCGGCTGACCCGATCGGGAGAGACTGCCTGCTGGCAGCGCCGAAGGAGCAACCGCCCCGGAAACTCTCAGGCCAAAGGACCGATCAGGCGTCATCACACTCTGAAGAGCGGCCGGATTTCGTCACCCGGCTCACCGCAGGAGCAAGCGTCATCGAGAGGGTGGCGTGAATCTCTCAGGTACCAAACAGAGGGGGCGTGCCTCGCACATGGTGTGCGGCGCACCCCACCCTCATGACGTTTGGAGCCTGAGTCCATGAAAACCATCGCCGTCATCGGCGCCGGCATCACCGGCGTCACCACTGCCTACGCCCTGTCGCAGCGCGGCTTTGCCGTCACGCTGTTCGAGCAGCACCGCTATCCCGCCATGGAGACTTCGTTCGCCAACGGCGGTCAGCTCTCCGCCTCCAATGCGGAGGTCTGGAACCACACGTCCACGATCCTCAAGGGACTCAAGTGGATGCTCAGGAGCGATGCCCCGCTGCTCGTCAACCCCAAGCCCAGCTGGCACAAGCTCAGCTGGTTTGCCGAGTTCATCGCCAGCATCCCGAACTACCGGCGCAACACCGTCGAGACCGCGCGCCTGGCCGTGGCGGCCCGCCAGCACCTCTACGCCTGGGCCGCGGCCGAGGGTATCGACTTCGATCTCAAGAAGCAGGGCATCCTGCACATCTACCGCGACCAGGCCGGTTTCGAGCATGCGGCGGAAGTCACCAAGCTGCTGGCCCAGGGCGGTCTGCCGCGCCGCGCCGTCACGCCCGATGAGATGCGGGCCATCGAACCCACCCTGGCAGGCGACTACTACGGCGGCTTCTACACGGACAGCGACAGCACGGGCGACATCCACAAGTTCACCCAGGGCCTGGCCGCTGCCGCTGCGCGCCATGGGGTGCGCACCCTCTATGACCAGAACGTCCAGAGTCTGCAGAGCGATGGCCGCCAGGCCACGGTGATGACGCGCAGTGCGCTGGGCCTGCAGCGCTGGGAGTTCGACGGTGTGGTGGTCTGTGCCGGCGTGAGGAGCCGGGACTTTGCCGCCCAGCTGGGCGACCGCGTCAATGTCTACCCGGTCAAGGGTTACTCGATCACGGTCAACCTGCTCGACGAGGCCAGCCAGGCCGCGGCACCCCAGGTCAGCCTGCTGGACGACGCGGCCAAGCTCGTGACCAGCCGCCTGGGCGCGGACCGCTTTCGCGTGGCCGGCACGGCCGAGTTCAACGGCTACAACAAGGACATCCGCGCCGACCGCATCCGTCCGCTGGTGGAGTGGGTCAACCAGTGCTTCCCTGGCGTGAGCACGCGCCAGGTCGTGCCCTGGGCCGGCCTGCGGCCCATGATGCCCGACATGATGCCGCGCGTGGGGCGCGGGCGCGCCGCCAACGTGTTCTACAACACGGGCCACGGCCACCTGGGCTGGACGCTCTCGGCCGTGACGGCCGACATGATCGCGGGGGTGGTACAGCAGGCCTACGCCGGCAGCGCGCCCGCGGTGCGTGTGGCCGCTGCGGTGCTGCCGCAGCAGGGCTGAAGCCTGCTCACCTGCGGCCCACGAGGTAGTGCACGCCCTCGGGGCCGTAGCGTTCGCTGTGCGGCTGGGCGTGGCCGAGGTGGAAGACATCCCCCGGGCGGTACAGGCGCTCGGGCTCACCCTCGCACTGGATGTGGAGCTCGCCCTCGAGGATGAGCGCGTGGGCCTCGAAGGGGTGGGTGTGCACCTCGAGTCGGCCCAGGGGCGCGCGCGTGACTGTCGTCACCTCGGTGCAGCCGAGGCGCTGCAGTTCCTGTTCAAACGTCGTCCGTTCCATGGGGGCTCCTTCAGCGCTGCAGCGCGGCCTCGATGGCCGCCGTCAGTTGCGGGCCCAGTGGCTCCACCGCGCTCGCAAAGCTCTGCACCTGCCGGCCGTCGCGGCCGATCAGGTACTTGTGGAAGTTCCACTGGGGCGCCGCCTTCGTGGCCTGGAAGAGCTGGGTGTAGAAGGCGTTGCGCCTCGGGCCCACGACCTCGGTCTTGTTGAACATGGGGAACTTCACACCGTAGGTGTTGAAGCACAGGTCCGCGATCTGCTGCGCGTTGCCCGGCTCCTGCTGGCCGAAGTCGTTGGACGGGAAACCCAGGATGACCAGGCCGCGCTTTTCGTACCTGGCGTACAGCGCCTCCAGTCCTTCGTACTGGCGCGTGTAGCCGCAGTAGCTCGCGGTGTTGACGACCAGCACCACCTTGCCCACGTACTGGCAGAGGTGCTGCGGCGCATCGTCCTGCAGGCGCGTGAACTGGTGCTGCAGCAGGGCGGGGCAGGCCGCCGTGGCGGAAGGTCGGGCGGAGGTGTTCATGGGCAGCAAGACCGACAGCGCGGCCAGGACCGGAAAAAGAAATGGGCGCATGAAAATCATGCGCCCATTCTGCGGCAGCCGGCTCAACCCTGCTGCGGCGGGGGTCTGCTTTTCCGTGCCTGAACAGGGTCGCGCACAAGGCACCCTGGGGTGCCGTCATACGTCCGAAACCGCCGGCTCGACGGCGCGCTCTTCGTCGCGGAAAGACGCAACTCTGGGCCGCGTCGCCCGAGATGGGCCTCGGGTGGGCTTCAGTCGGCGGTGATTCCGGCCTGCTGGGCCACGAGGCGCCAGCGTGCCAGGTCCTCGCGCACCAGGGTGCGCAGCTCGTCCGGTGTGCTGGTCTGGACGTCGGCGCCCTGTTCCTCGATGCGCGCGATGGTCTCCTTGTCATGGAGCACTTCGCGCAGCAGCGCGCTGAGTCGCTCGACGACCGGTTTGGGCGTGCGCGCGGGCAGGAAGAGTCCGTACCACTGCGTCACGTCCACGCCCTGCACGCCCAGCTCCTTGAGCGTGGGCACATCGGGCAGGCTGCCCGAGCGCCGGCTGCCGGCCACGGCCACCGCATGCAGCTTGCCGGCCTTGACGTGGGGCAGGGCCGAGAACAGGCTGGGGAACATGACCTGGGTGTGGCCGGCCAGGGTGTCCGACATGGCGGGCGCGGAGCCTTTGTACGGCACGTGCAGCAGCTGCATGCCGGTGCTCATCTTGAAGAGCTCGGCCGCGAAGTGCGGCGCGGTGCCGCTGCCGGCGGAGGCGTAGCTGAACTTGTCGGAGCCGCCCCGCAGGCGCTCCAGCGTGCCGCGCGCGTCGCGGCCCTTGAGCTGCGGGTTCACCACCATCAGCGTCGGCGAATAGCCGATCAGGCCCACCGGCTCGAAATCCCTGACCGGGTCGTAGCGCAGCTTCTGCAGTGCGGGGTTCATCGCAGGCGTGGCGACATAGCCGAACAGCACCGTGTGGCCATCGGGCGCGGCGCGCGCCACGTGTTCCGAGGCGATGGCGCCATTGGCGCCGGCCTTGTTCTCCACGACGACCGCCTGCCCGAGCAGCGGGGCGATTTTCTGGGCGATGACCCGGGCCATCGCGTCGTTGCCGCCGCCGGGGGCGGTCGGCACGACGATGGTGATGGTCTTGCTCGGATAGGCGTGGGCCAGGGGTGCTGCCAATGTCAGCAGAACCAGGGAGAGCCGGGCGGCTCGCAGCAGGGGTCGGGTCATGTGTTCCTCATGCATTCAGGACGTAGGGGGGGATGTGCAGCGCGCCTTCCATGATCTTGCGCGTGGTGCGCACGACGCTGGCGCGTGTGACTTCGGGTTCGTGCGCGCTGCCGCGCAACTCCAGCGCGATGCGGATCACCCCGGAGGGGTGCAGCACGCGCACCGTGTGTTCACCCGGTGCCAGATCCTCGCGGTGGGCGACGGTGCCTGGCAGGGCGTAGGCCGTGGCCACGCCGACCGCGCCAGTCACGGCGTGGGCGGTGTGGCAGCGCCACGGCGTGAAATAACGCGAGACGATGGCCCCGGGCTCAGCGCCCTCGGCCAGCAGCACGGGCTTGGGCACGACGCTGGCCGAGACGTCGCCCAGGCCCATGCGCCGGCCGGCCTCGCGCCGGATGCGCTCGATGCGCGCCAGCAGCTCGGGCATGGCGTCGAGCTCTGCGGCGCTCTCGTGCCCGCTGACGCCGAGTTCGCACGCGCGCATCAGCACCATGGGCATGGCCGCGTCGATGCAGCTCACCTCCACGCCATCGATGCCTTCCGTGCGCTGACCGGTCGGGAAGAGCCGGCCCGTGACGGCGCCCCAGGCGTCGAGGAAGCTCAGGTAGACCGGGGCGGCCGGCCCGGGCGTGCCGTCGATGCAGACATCGCCGTCATAGACCACGCGTCCGCTGGGGGTGTGCAGGCTGACGTCGATGCGCGCGCCGGTGTTCACGTTGTGCACGCGCACCGAGGTCATGCCGTCGGCCGGCTGCACCAGACCCTGCTCGATGGCGAAGGGCGCCACGCCGGCCAGCATGTTGCCGCAGTTGGGGCGGGTGTCGACGCCCTGGGCACTGACCTGGGCGAACAGGTAGTCGATGTCACAGTCCGCGCGCGAGGAGCGCGAGACGATGGCGACCTTGCTGGTCAGCGTGGAGCCACCGCCCAGGCCGTCGATCTGGCCCAGGTCGGAGGCGCCGATGGCACCGCGCAGCACGCGGTCCCGCGTGGCCGTGTCCTCCGGCAGCCAATCCTTGAGGAAGAAGGGGCCGCGCGAGGTGCCGGCACGCATGAGTACGCAGGGCAGGGTGTTGGTGTTCGTCATGGGGCGGATGATGGCGCCCGTGGATAGTTTTGTGAATTGCAATCTTCTGAATGATTGATGCAAAATACGAAACACTGGAGAACAAGGCATGAGCATCAACTTCGATCTGCAGGACCTGCAGGCCTTCGCCGCCGCAGCCGAGCTGGGCAATTTCCGCAAGGCGGCCGAGGCGGTGCACATCTCGCAGCCGGCTTTCAGCCGGCGCATCGACAAGCTGGAAGCGGCCCTCGGTGTGCGCCTGATCGACCGCAACACGCGCAGCATGAGCCTGACCGGCGTGGGGCGCGACTTCGCGCGCAAGGTGCGCCTGTTGCTCGACGACCTGGACGAGACCTTGCTGGGCATTCGCGAGGTGGGTGGGGCGCGCATGGGCGAGGTGACGATCGCCTGCGTGCCATCGGCCGTCTACTACTTCCTGCCGCAGGTGCTGCGCAGCTACCACGCGCGCTTCCCGCGCATCCGCATCAAGGTGCACGACGCCAGCGCCAACGAGGTGCTGCAGGTGGTCGCCAGCGGCGAGGCCGACTTCGGCGTCAATTTCATGGGCAACGACGAGCCGGGCATCGAGTTCCGATCCATCCTGGAGGAGCGCTTCGTGGCCGCCTGCCGCCGCGACCATCCGCTGGCGCGCAAGCGGCGGGTGAGCTGGCGCGAGCTGGGCGAGTACGACTTCATGTCCGTGTCCAAATCCTCGGGCAACCGCATGCTGATGGATCTGGCCCTGGCTTCCACTGGGCAGCGGCCGCAGTCGGTCTACGAGGCGCAGCACGTGACCACCCTGCTGGGTCTGGTGGAGGCGGGCATGGGCGTGGCCGCCGTGCCCGCGCTGGCCATGCCGGCAGCCCAGCACCCCGTATTGGCCAGCGTGCCCCTGGTCGATCCAGTGGTGACGCGGCGCATCGGCCTGATCCGGCGCAAGGGACGCAGTTTCACACCGGCAGCGGAGAAGCTGTACGAGTTGCTGTTGCAGCAACGCGCCGGGCGACGGGCCAGGCGGGTGGAGGATGGGACGGATTAGCGGGGCATGATCCGGGCCCCTTCCTGCGAAGCTGGCACGGCCTGTCCGGGCCATCCAAAAACAAAGCCCCGCGATGCGGGGCTTGTCATTGGCGGAGAGGGTGGGATTCGAACCCACGGTAGGGTTGCCCCTACGCCTGATTTCGAGTCAGGTACATTCGACCACTCTGCCACCTCTCCGGCTTTGTGGAAGCGCGTATTGTAGCAGCGTGGCGGGGCCGCTTTCGGCCCCGGGCCTCAGGCCTCCGCGGTGGCCGGGCGCAGCAGGCGGTGGGCCGTGGCCTGCCCGGGCAGCGCCGGCGCGAGCTGGAGGCCGCGGCGCTTGCGGATCCAGGCCATGGGTGTGGTGCTGAGGAACTTGAAGAAGAGCGCGTTGAGGGTCTGGTGGTCCAGGCCGCTCTGGCCCATGAGTTCCTGCCAGCCGATGGGTTCGTCCAGGTGGGCGTCGATCCAGGCGCACAGGTCATCGAAGGTCTGGCGGTGATCCGACAGGGCGGCTTGCTTGCGTGTGACGGCAGGACGGGCGATGGGCATGGGGGCGGCACTCCTCGGGGCAGGGACAGCCGCAGTCTGCAAGAACCGTACCCGATCCATGATCGGGCATCGGTCGCGGGGTGGGTTCAGTCCCGGGCGGCCAGCAGCTGTTGTAACGCAGACTCCAGCTCCTGCTCCGTAACCAGATGTTTCACCGGTATCTCTTGGAGCAGGGCCGGCAAGGGGGCCGAGAGATCCTGCAGGCGTTTGACCGCCTGGCCGGCCTCCTTGGGGCTGGCAAAGCCCGCGCTTTGCAGCAACAGCTTGCCCTGGGCATCGACGAGCTTGAAATAGAACTGGCCGTCGCTTTCGCGGTACTGTTTGAAGCTGGGCAGGGCAGCCTTGTCCTTTTTGTCGCCCTTTTTGTCAGAGGCCTGGGCGCGCAGGTCACGCAGGCCCACGGCGTGGCGCACCTTGGCGGTGAAGGGGGTGGCGATCTTGCGGGCCTTGGCCGCACCGGCCTGGAGCAGGGCCTCGAGCTTTGCGGGGTGGGCGATCAGGTCCTCATAGGTGGCGCGCATGGGCGCGATCTCGGTGTCGATGCGCTCGAAGAGCTTGAGCTTGGCGTCGGCCCAGGAGATGCCGGCGGCGAAGTCCTGCCGCAGCTGAGCGGTCTCGGCGGGCGTGGCGAAGGCCTGGTAGATCTGGAACAGGGCCGAGCCCTCGGTCTCCTTGGGCTCGCCGGGCGCGCGCGAATCGGTCTTGATGCCCGCAATGAGCTTCTTCAGCTGCTCGCGGGGGGCGAACAGCGGGATGGTGTTGTCGTAGCTCTTGCTCATCTTGCGGCCGTCCAGGCCGGGCAGGGTCGCCACGGTTTCCTCGATCTGCGCCTCGGGTGGCACGAAATGCTCGCCGTAGAGATGGTTGAAGCTGGCTGCCATGTCGCGCGCCATCTCGATGTGCTGGATCTGGTCGCGGCCCACGGGCACGCGGTGGGCGTTGAACATCAGGATGTCGGCCGCCATCAGCACCGGGTACATGAAGAGGCCGGCCGTCACGTCGGCGTCCTCGTCCACGCCGGCGGCGTGGTTCTTGTCCACCGCGGCCTTGTAGGCGTGGGCGCGGTTGAGCAGGCCCTTGCCGCAGACGCAGGTCAGGAACCAGGTGAGCTCGGGGATCTCGGGGATGTCGGACTGGCGGTAGAAGGTCACGCGCTCGGGGTCCAGGCCGGCGGCGATCCAGGTGGCGGCGATCTCCAGCGTGCTGCGCTGGATGCGGGCCGGGTCGTCGACCTTGATCAGTGCATGGTAGTCGGCCAGGAAATAGAAGCTCTCCACTCCGGCGGCGCGGCTGGCGGCGATGGCTGGGCGGATGGCACCCACGTAGTTGCCCAGGTGGGGCGTGCCCGAGGTGGTGATGCCGGTCAGGACACGGACGGTGCTCTTGCTGCTCATGCGGGAGGCCTCAGCGGATCAGGTAGGAAAACGGGGTCAGCAGTATGTCGAGCAGGCCGTAGGTCAGGCCCATCACGGGCTTCATCCACAGCGTGCTGACCACACCGGCGATCACCAGGCCCATGACGATGAAGAAGCCCCAGGGCTCGATGCGCGACACCAGGGCGGCCTGTTTCCAGGGCAGCAGCCCGACCAGGATGCGCCCGCCATCCAGCGGCGGCAAGGGAAACAGGTTGAAGGCGAACATCACCACGTTGACCAGCACGCCGGCGCGGCACATCTCCAGGAAGAAGCGCTCCTGCAGCCCTGCGCCCAGCAGCACATAGAGCAGCGCCCCCCAGAGCAGGGCCTGGGCCAGGTTGGCGCCCGGGCCGGCCAGCGCCACCCAGACCATGTCGCGTTTGGGATGGCGCAGGCGGTCGAAGCGCACGGGCACGGGCTTGGCGTAACCGAAGAGGAAGGCGCCGGCCGTGGCGAAGTAGAGCAGCACGGGCATCAGGAGGGTGCCGACGGGGTCGATGTGCTTGACCGGGTTGAGCGTGATGCGGCCCATCATGGCCGCGGTGTCGTCGCCGAAATGACGCGCAGCGTAGCCGTGGGCGGCTTCGTGCACGGTGATGGCGAACAGCACCGGCAGGGCGTAGATGAGGACGGTTTGAATCAGGTTGGCGGTATCCACAGCCCGGATTGTCTCAGAGTGCCATGCGCGCCCGGGAGAGGCGGCACGGAAAACCAGAATCAGAGGCCCAGGTCCGCCGGATCGCCGCGGCCGTGGCGCAGCACCTCGGGCTCGGCACCACTGAGGTCGATCACCGTGGTGGGCTCGTGCGGGCAGGCCCCGGCGTCGATCACGGCGGCCAGCTGGTGCTGGTAGCGCGTGCGGATTTCCTGCGCATCGTTGAGCGGATCGGTCTCATCGGCCGGGATCAGGGTGGTGGCCAGCAGCGGGCCGCCCGTGTGCAGGGCCAGCAGGGCGTGCAGCACCTTGTGCTCGGGCACGCGCAGGCCGATGGTCTTGCGTGACGGGTGGCTGACGCGGCGCGGCACTTCCTTGGTGGCTTCGAGGATGAAGGTCCAGGGGCCGGGCGTGGCGGCCTTGAGCAGGCGGTACTGGCGGTTGTCCACGCGCGCGTAGCTGGCCAGCTCGCTGAGGTCGCGGCACAGCAGGGTCAGGTGGTGCTTCTCGTCCACCTGGCGGATGGCGCGCAGGCGGTCGGCCGCGGCCTTGTCGTCCAGGTGGCAGACCAGGGCGTAGCTCGAATCGGTGGGCACGGCGAGCACGCCGCCCTGCTCCAGCAGGGCCACGGCCTGCTTGAGCAGGCGGATCTGCGGGTTCTCGGGATGGACGTCGAAGAGCTGGGCCATGCGGGGTCAGACCTCCAGCGGTTCGAGCTTGACGCGGCTTTCGCGCACGGCCAGCCAGGCGCTGGCCGCGCCGCAGAAGGCGATCAGGCCCATGCCGATCATGGACCAGCCGTCGGGTACGTGGCGAAAGACAATCCAGCCGGCCAGCATGGCGAAGGCGATCTGCGCATAGAGCAGGGGCGTGAGCGTGGCCGCCGGCGTGCGCCGGAAGGCCAGGATGAGCAGGAAATGGCCGATGGTGCCCATCAGGCCCATGAGGCTGAGCGCCGTCCACTCGATGGCGGTTTGCGGCGTGACCCAGATGAAGGGCAGGGCCAGCGAGGCCAGGATGGCGCCGACCCAGCCCGTGTAGACATGCAGGGTAACGGCGTCTTCGGTCTTGACCAGCTTGCCGGTGAGGATCTGGAAGGCCGAGTAGCAGGCCACCTGGGCCAGCGGCAGCAGGGTGAACCAGCCGAACAGCGCACCGCCCGGGCGCACGATGAAAAGCGTGCCGATGAAGCCGCCGGCCACCAGCACCCAGCGCCGCCGCGAGACCTGCTCGCCCAGCAGGGTGGCAGCCAGCAGCGTGACCACCAGCGGCGTGATCATGGCGATGGCCGTGAACTCGCCCACGGGCATGTACTTGACGCTGAGGAAGGTGAACAGGCTGGTGGCGGCCAGCAGCACGCCGCGCAGCAGCTGCGCGCCCATGCGTCGCGTGTGAAAGAGCGAGCGCCCGCGCTGGGGCAGCATGACGGCCGTGGTGATCACGGCCTGGAAGATGTAGCGGAACCACAGGCCCAGCAGCACGGGCAGCGTGAGCGCCACGACTTTGGCCGAGGTGTCCAGCGTGGCGAAACAGGCCAGCGCGGCCAGCGCGAGCAGCATGCCGCCCAGGGTGTGGGAGGCGCTCATCGATGGATGCGGTCCGCCAGCAGCTCCCATACCGGCGTCAGCGTGCCGGGCAGGTAGGGCAGGGCGCCGAGGTCGGTGTGCGATTCGTCGGGGCTGTGGAAGTCGCTGCCGCGCGAGGCGGCCAGCCCGAACTCGCGTGCCATGTCGGCGTACTTCACGTACTCGGCCGCGGTGTGGCTGCCGGTGACCACCTCCACGGCCTGGCCACCATGCGTCTTGAACTCGGAGAACAGCGCGTATTCCTCGGTAGGGGTGAAGCTGTAGCGCGCCGGGTGGGCGATCACGGCCACCCCGCCGGCCTCGGTGATCCATTGCACGGCATCACGCAGCGTGGCCCAGCGGTGCGGTACGAAACCGGGCTTGCCCTCGGTGAGGTAGCGGCGGAAGACCTCGCTGGTGTCGCGGCAGAGGCCGGCCTCGACCAGGAAGCGTGCGAAGTGCGTGCGCGAGATCAGCTCGGGGTTGCCGGCGTATTTGAGCGCGCCTTCGTAGGCGCCGGGGATGCCCACGGCCGCCAGGCTGGCGGCCATTTCCTGCGCGCGTTCGCCGCGGCCCCCGCGCGTGGCCCGCAGGCCGGCCTTCATGCGCTCGTCCTCGGCGTCGAAGCCCAGGCCCACGATGTGCACGGTCTGGCCGGCGAAGGTGATGGAGATCTCGGTGCCCGTGAGATAGGGCAGGTCCTGGGCACGGGCCGCGGCGATGGCGCGCTGCTGGCCACCGATCTCGTCGTGGTCGGTCAGGGCCCAGAGCTCCACGCCGTTGGCGCGTGCGCGTGCGGCCAGGGCTTCGGGCGTGAGCGTGCCGTCCGAAACCACGGAGTGGCAGTGCAGGTCGGCGTTGAGGATGGCGCTCACCCGACCATTTTAGGTGCTGCAGGATTTTCCCGCCGGTGCCGGCGGCGCTGGCACAATGGCCGCATCGTATTTCCTGTCTGATCGCATGAGTTTTCAAGGCTGGCAAGCGGCCCTGTTGATGGGCCGTTCCAAGGGCGTCGGGCATGGCCTCGCTTGATCTGCGCTCCCTGATCGCCATGAGCGGGCTGCTCAGCCTGCTGCTGGCGGTCATTCTCCTGTTCCTGCGCAGAAGCTACCCGCGCAGCATCGGCGGCCTGGGCCTGTGGGCGGCTGCGCATGCCTGGTCCTTTCTGGCGGCCGTCCTGTTCGCGGGCCGCGGCGTCCTGCCCGACTTCATCACCATCGTCGTGGCCAACCTGGCCCTGCTCACGGGCGTGCTGTCCTATCACGCGGGTCTCGAGCAGTTCTTCGGGCGTCGGCCGGCCTGGGCGCGCTGGCTCGTCCTGCTGGTCCTGCTCCTGCCGCCGCTGTACTGGTATGCGCTGGTCGAGCCCAGCTACAACGCGCGGCTGCTGATCGTCTGCGCGGTGTGGGCGGCCATCTTTCTCTCCATGGCCTGGAAGATCTGGCGCCATGGCCCCGAGAATTTCTCCATGCGCCTGGTGCTCGTCGTGCTGCTCCTGCATGCCACCGTGCTGCTGCTGCGCTTCTTCTCCGCCTGGCTGCCGCTGGCCGAAGAGGGCCTGCTCACGCCCACGCGCCTGCAGTCGCTTTATGTGGGCTCCAACGCCCTGATGCTGCTGGCCCTGGGCATGGGGCTGGTCCTGATGGCTGGCGACCGTCTGCGACGCGAATTCGAGCACATCGCCTCGCACGATCCCCTGACCCAGGTGTTCACGCGCCGCGTGTTCATGGAAGCCTGTGCGCAGGAGCTCGCGCGTTGCCGCCGCCATGGCCGCAGCATGGCCCTGCTGCTGATGGACATCGACCACTTCAAGTCCGTCAACGACACCCATGGCCACCAGATGGGCGACCGTGTGCTGGTCGACTTCGC
>JAYNNS010000033.1:0-14115 GCA_038112835.1 Curvibacter sp.
TCTCGGCCAGCTGGGTCTCGAGCTGGAGCAGGAACTTGTCCACCACGCGCAGGATGATCTGCTCGTCCAGCGCCTTGAAGCTCACGATGGCGTCCAGCCGGTTGCGGAACTCGGGTGTGAACAGGCGCTTGATGTCGCCCATCTCGTCGCCCGCCTGGCGCGGGTTGGTGAAACCGATGGTGGACTTGTTCATGGTCTCGGCACCCGCGTTCGTCGTCATGATGATGATGACATTGCGGAAGTCGGCCTTGCGCCCGTTGTTGTCCGTCAGCGTGCCGTGGTCCATGACCTGCAGCAGCACATTGAAGATGTCCGGATGCGCCTTCTCGATCTCGTCGAGGAGCAGCACGGCATGCGGCTTCTTGGTCACGGCCTCGGTCAGCAGGCCGCCCTGGTCGAAACCGACGTAGCCTGGAGGCGCGCCGATCAGGCGGCTCACGGCGTGGCGCTCCATGTACTCGGACATGTCGAAGCGGATCAGCTCGATGCCCATGATATAGGCCAGCTGCTTGGCCGCCTCGGTCTTGCCGACGCCCGTCGGGCCGCTGAACAGGAAGGAGCCGATAGGCTTGTCGGCCCGGCCCAGGCCGGAACGCGCCATCTTGACAGCGGCGGCCAGCACTTCCAGGGCCTTGTCCTGGCCGAAAACCACGCTCTTCAAGTCGCGCTCGATGGTCTGCAGCTTGCTACGGTCGTCGTTGGAGACATTGGCCGGGGGGATGCGGGCAATCTTGGCCACGATCTCCTCGACCTCGGCCTTGCCGATGGTCTTCTTGCGCTTGGAGGGCGTGAGGATGCGCTGGGCCGCACCGGCCTCGTCGATCACGTCGATGGCCTTGTCGGGCAGATGCCGGTCGTTGATGTACTTGGCTGACAGTTCTGCCGCCGCCTGCAGCGCCGCGTTGGCGTACTTGACGTTGTGGTGCTCCTCGAAGCGCGACTTCAGGCCCTTGAGGATGTCAATCGTCTCCTGCACGCTGGGCTCGACCACGTCGACCTTCTGGAAGCGACGGCTCAGGGCCGCATCCTTCTCGAAGATGCCGCGGTATTCGGTGAAGGTGGTCGCGCCGATGCACTTGAGCTGGCCGCTGGACAGCGCCGGCTTGAGCAGGTTGGAGGCGTCCAGCGTGCCACCCGAGGCGGCGCCGGCCCCGATCAGGGTGTGGATCTCGTCGATGAAGAGGATGGCGTTGGGCTTGTCCTTGAGCGACTTGAGCACGCCCTTGAGGCGCTGTTCGAAATCACCGCGGTACTTGGTGCCGGCCAGCAGCGCGCCCATGTCCAGCGAGTACACGCTGGACTCGGCCAGGATTTCGGGCACATCGCCCTGGGTGATGCGCCAGGCCAGGCCCTCGGCGATGGCGGTCTTGCCCACGCCGGCCTCGCCGACCAGCAGGGGATTGTTCTTGCGGCGGCGGCACAGGATCTGGATCACGCGCTCGACCTCGTACTCGCGGCCGATCAGCGGGTCGATCTTGCCGTCCTTGGCCGCCTGGTTCAGGTTCTGGGTGTACTGCTCCAGCGGCGAGGCCTTGCTCTCGCCCTTCTCGGCGGCCGCGCCCTCCTCAGCCTCGCCCGAGCTCTCGCTGGGCTTGCCCGCCTCGGGCGGATCGCTCTTCTTGATGCCATGGGCGATGAAGTTGACCACATCCAGGCGCGTCACGCCCTGCTGGTGCAGGTAGTAGACGGCGTGCGAATCCTTCTCGCCGAAGATCGCCACCAGCACATTGGCGCCGGTGACCTCCTTCTTGCCACTGCCCGTGGACTGCACGTGCATGATGGCGCGCTGGATCACGCGCTGGAAGCCCAGCGTGGGCTGGGTGTCCACGTCCTCGGTGCCGGCCACCTGGGGCGTGTTGTCCTTGATGAAGTTGGTCAGCGACTTGCGCAGGTCATCGATATTGGCCGCGCAGGCGCGCAGCACCTCGGCGGCGCTGGGGTTGTCGAGCAAGGCCAGCAGCAGATGCTCCACGGTGATGAACTCATGGCGCTGCTGTCGAGCCTCGACGAACGCCATGTGCAGGCTGACTTCCAATTCCTGGGCAATCATGTGACTTCCTTTTGCCTTGCTTACAAACCTACTTTAATCCGATTCGCCGGGCTGTCCAACAGTTCCGGCAGTGAAAGTAAAGTGACTTTTCCCCTTGACTTTCACGCATTCATTCCACAGGCTCGCACAGGCACTGCAGGGGATGCCCCGCCTTCTGCGCCGCCTCCAGCACCTGGTCGACCTTGGTCGCAGCCACATCCTTGGTATAGACGCCACAGACCCCTTTGCCGTCCAGATGGATCTTGAGCATGATCTGGGTCGCCGTTTCCAGATCCTTGTTGAAGAACTCCTGGATCACGACCACCACGAACTCCAAGGGCGTGTAGTCGTCGTTGAGCATGACCACCTGGTACATCTGCGGGGGCTGCACCTTCTGCGTACGCCGCTCCAGCACCACCGAATCCCCGGTGTCCCGGCTGGGTTGCTGGACGGGAGGCTGGGGCGGTTGGGCAGGAGATTTCGTGGCCATGCGATGATTCTATCGAGCGTGCCTGCGGCACGTCCGGCTCAGGGTTGAATTGGTGACGATGCGTTCTGCTTCAAGATGCCGGCACGGAAAAAACCGGTTCCGCCCGGGCAGCGGCGACTCACATCTGCTCGATCATCACCTCGCCAAAACCCGAGCAGCTGACCTGGGTCGCCCCTTCCATGAGACGGGCGAAGTCATAGGTCACCCGCTTGCTCAGGATGGCCTGCTCCATGGCACGGATCAGCAGGTCGGCCGCCTCCCGCCAGCCCATGTGGCGCAGCATCATCTCGGCGGCCAGAATCCCCGAGCCGGGGTTGACGTAGTCCTTGCCCGCGTACTTCGGTGCCGGCCCGTGGGTGGCCTCGAACAGGGCCACGGTGTCCGACAGGTTGGCGCCGGGGGCGATGCCGATGCCGCCGACCTGGGCTCCCACGGCATCCGCGATGTAGTCCCCGTTGAGATTGAGCGTGGCAACGACGCTGTATTCGGTCGGGCGCAGCAGCACCTGCTGCAAGAAGGCATCGGTGTAGACGTCCTTGATCAGGATGTCGCGGCCCGTGCGTGGATGGCGCAGTCGGCACCAGGGCCCGCCGTCGATGGGGTCGGCGCCGAATTCCCGGCAGGCCAGCGCATAGGCCCAGTCCCGGAAGCCGCCCTCGGTGTATTTCATGATGTTGCCCTTGTGGACGATGGTCACGCTGGGCTTGTCGTTGTCGAGGGCGTACTGGATGGCCTTGCGCACCAGGCGCTCGGTGCCTTCGAGGGACACCGGCTTGATGCCGATGCCCGAGGTCTCGGGGAAACGGATCTTGCGCTCGCCCATCTCCTCGCGCAGGAAGCGGATGAGCCTGCGGGCCTCGGACGACTGCGCCTCGTACTCCAGGCCGGCGTAGATGTCCTCCGAGTTCTCCCGGAAGATCACCATGTTGACCTTCTCCGGCTCCTTCAGGGGCGAGGGGGCCCCCTTGAAGTAGCGCACCGGGCGCAGGCAGGCATACAGGTCCAGCGCCTGGCGCAGCGCCACGTTGAGCGAGCGGATGGCGCCGCCCGTGGGCGCGGCCAGCGGGCCCTTGATGGACACCCCATACGCGCGGATGGCGTCCAGGGTTTCCTGCGGCAGCCAGACGTCCGGGCCATAGAGGCGGGTGGCCTTCTCGCCCGCGTAGATCTCCATCCAGTGGATCCTGCGTCGACCGCCATAGGCCTTGTCCACCGCCGCGTCGACCACCCGACGCATGACCGGGGTGATGTCCCGCCCGGTGCCGTCGCCCTCGATGCAGGGAATGATGGGCTGGTCCGGCACGTCCAGGCTCAGGTCGGGCTTGACGGTGATCTTGCGGCCCTGGGCGGGCACCTGGATGTGCTGGTACATGGCAGCGGGACTCCGTGGGGAAGGCAAAAGAAGGGCAGGATTCTAGGGCCAGTCATCGCGCCGTCGGCGATGACGCACAATGCGGACTGTCCCCGTTCCCCGTTCCCGACCATGAAGCGTCTGCTGTCTTCCTGCCTGCTGCTGGCCACACTGCTCAGCGCGGCCCTGGCCCAGCCCCAAGCCCAGCTCAACCTGCCGCGCGTGACGCTCAACGCCGGCATGCACCTGATCCAGGCCCAGGTCGCAACCACCCCCGAGCAGCAGGCGCTGGGCCTGATGCACCGCCAGGAGATGCCCGTCAATGAGGGCATGCTCTTTATCTTCGAGCGGCCCAGCCGCCAGTGTTTCTGGA
This sequence comes from Curvibacter sp., assembly GCA_038112835.1. Lineage (GTDB taxonomy): Bacteria > Pseudomonadota > Gammaproteobacteria > Burkholderiales > Burkholderiaceae_C > Hylemonella. The sequence goes on from JAYNNS010000033.1 coordinate 4,244, forward strand.
TGCAGAACACGCTGTTGCCTCTGACGGCGGCCTTCATCGCCGACGACGGCACCATCGTGAACCTGGCCGACATGCAACCACGCACCACCGACTCCCACTGCTCGACGCAGCCGGTGCGCTTCGTGCTGGAGATGAACCAGGGCTGGTTCGCCAAGCGCGGCCTCCAGGCCGGCAGCCGGCTCGGCGGCCCCGTCTTCACGCCGCGCCGCTGAGCCCCATGAAAAAAGCGGCCCGGACGCGCAAGGTCCGGGCCGCCTGATTCGGGCTCCGTGCCGAACTCAGGCCTTCACGGACGCCAGCGCCGCATTGAAGGTCTTGCTCGGGCGCATGACCTGCTCGAGCTTGGCGAAGTCGGGCCGGTAGTAGCCGCCGATGTCCGCCGGCTTGCCCTGCACCTCGGCCAGCTCCTTGACGATGGTCTGCTCGTTCTCGGCCAGCTGCTTGGCCAGCGGCGCGAACTTGGCCGCCAGCTCCTTGTCCTCCGTCTGCGCGGCGAGCTCCTGCGCCCAGTACAGGGCCAGGTAGAACTGGCTGCCGCGGTTGTCAAGCTGGCCGGTCTTGGGGCTGGGGTTCTTGTTGTTGTCCAGCAGCTTGCCGGTGGCCGCATCCAGGGTCCTGGCCAGCAGCTTGGCGCGGGAGTTGTTGTTCTTGATCCCCAGGTCCTCGAAGGACACCGCCAGCGCCAGGAACTCGCCCAGCGAATCCCAGCGCAGGTGATTCTCCTCGACCAGCTGCTGCACGTGCTTGGGCGCGGAGCCGCCGGCGCCCGTCTCGTACATGCCGCCGCCGGCCATCAGCGGCACGATGGACAGCATCTTGGCGCTGGTGCCCAGCTCCATGATGGGGAAGAGATCGGTCAGGTAGTCGCGCAGGATGTTGCCCGTGGCCGAGATCGTATCCTTGCCGCGGATCACGCGCTCCAGCGTGTAGCGCATGGCGCGCACCTGGGACATGATCTGGATGTCCAGGCCGTTGGTGTCGTGGTCCTTGAGATAGGTGTTGACCTTCTTGATCAGTTCGTTCTCGTGCGGACGGTAGGGGTCGAGCCAGAACACGACCGGCATGCCCGAATTGCGCGCGCGCGTGACGGCCAGCTTGACCCAGTCACGGATGGCCGCGTCCTTGACCTGGCACATGCGCCAGATGTCGCCGGCCTCCACGCTCTGCGTCAGCAGCACCTCGCCGGTAGCCAGGTCGGTGATGTTGGCCACACCATCCTCGGGCACCTCGAAGGTCTTGTCGTGCGAGCCGTACTCCTCGGCCTGCTGGGCCATCAGGCCCACGTTGGGCACCGTGCCCATGGTGCGCGGATCGAAGGCGCCGTGCCACTTGCAGAAGTTGATGATCTCCTGGTAGATACGGGCGAAGGTGCTCTCGGGGATCACGGCCTTGACGTCCTTGAGTCGGCCGTCGGCACCGTACATCTTGCCGCCGGCGCGGATCATGGCTGGCATGGAGGCGTCCACGATCACATCGTTGGGCGAGTGGAAGTTGGTGATGCCCTTGGCCGAATCGACCATGGCCAGCTCGGGGCGGTGCTCGTGGCAGGCGTGCAGGTCGCGCTTGATCTCCTCCTGCTTGGACTGGGGCAGCGTGGCGATCTTGTTGTACAGATCGATCATGCCGTTGTTCACGTTCACGCCGAGCTCGTCGAACACCTTGCCGTGCTTCTCGAAGGCCTCCTTGTAGAACATCTTGACGCAGTGGCCGAACACGATGGGGTGCGAGACCTTCATCATCGTGGCCTTGACGTGCAGCGAGAACATCACGCCGGTCTTGTGCGCGTCCTCGATCTCCTTCTCGTAGAAGGCGAGCAGCGCCTTCTTGCTCATGAACATGCTGTCGATGATCTCGCCCGCCAGCAGCGCGACCTTGGGCTTGAGCACGATGGTCTTGCCGCTCTTGGTGATCAGCTCCATCTTCACGTCACGCGCCTTGTCCAGCGTCAGCGACTTCTCGCCGTGGTAGAAGTCACCGTGGTGCATGTGCGAGACGTGGGTGCGCGAGGCCTGGCTCCACTCGGCCATGCTGTGCGGGTTCTTGCGCGCGTACTCCTTCACGGCCTTGGGCGCGCGACGGTCCGAGTTGCCCTCGCGCAGCACGGGGTTCACGGCGCTGCCGGTGCACTTGGCATAGCGGGCGCGGATGGCCTTCTCCTCGTCGGTCTGCGGGTTCTCGGGGTAGTCCGGGATCTTGTAGCCCTTGTCCTGCAGTTCCTTGATCGCGGCCTTGAGCTGGGCCACCGAGGCGCTGATGTTGGGCAGCTTGATGATGTTGGCCTCGGGCTTGAGGGTGAGCTTGCCCAGTTCGGCCAGGTTGTCGGGCACGCGCTGCGCCTCGGTCAGGTACTCGGGGAACTGGCCGAGGATGCGCCCGGCCACCGAGATGTCGCTGGTCTCGACATGGATGCCGGCCGGTGCGGCGAAGGTACGGATGATGGGCAGGAAGGAGCCGGTCGCCAGCAGCGGGGCTTCGTCGGTCAGCGTGTAGATGATGGTGGGTTGCTGGGTACTCATTGCGTCTCTCCAGAAATCGGTACCGGATCCGCGTCGGCCGGAGTGCCAACGTCCAAAGATCGGATGGTTCGAGATTTTGCTTTCAGTGGTCTGACCCCGGGCCCTGTTTTTGAATCAAAATTCCACAATACGAAATTTTTATCAAGAAATTGTGATTTTTTTGCATTCAGTCTTATAGAAGAGGTCTTATAGAAGACAAAAGAGTTGCGGGCCCCCAGTCCTCGTGCCGCACAGCATGACAGTTCCGGCCCGGCGACGCAAACAAAAAGGGCCCGGAGCTCACGCTCCGGGCCCTGCAGGCAGCCTGGGGGACGATCAGCCGAAATTCTTCTCGGCGAAGGACCAGTTGACCAGCTTGTCGAAGAAGGTCTCGACGAACTTCTGGCGCAGGTTGCGGTAGTCGATGTAGTAGGCGTGCTCCCACACGTCCACGGTCAGCAAGGCCTTGTCGGCCGTGGTCAGCGGCGTGCCGGCGGCACCGGTGTTGACGATGTCGACCGAGCCGTCGGCCTTCTTCACCAGCCAGGTCCAGCCGGAACCGAAGTTGCCCACCGCGGACTTCACGAAAGCTTCCTTGAAGGCCGCGTAGCTACCCCATTTGGCGTTGATGGCCGCGGCCAGGGCACCGGTGGGCTCGCCACCGCCGTTGGGCTTCATGCAATTCCAGAAGAAGGTGTGGTTCCAGATCTGGGCCGCATTGTTGTAGATGCCGCCGCTGGACTTCTTGACGATGGACTCCAGGTCCATGCTCTCGAACTCGGTGCCCTTCTGCAGGTTGTTCAGGTTCACCACGTAGGCGTTGTGGTGCTTGCCATGGTGGAACTCCAGCGTTTCCTTGGAGTAGTGCGGTGCCAGGGCGTCGATGGCGTAAGGCAGGGGAGGCAGGGTGTGTTCCATGATGGTGTCCTCAATGGTTGTTGTGGATGAGCAGGGGCGATTGTAGAAACTAAATACGGCCGCGGTGTGTCACCGTGAGATCAACCTTGCCATCGGCAAGGGTGGCCTGTAGGGCCTGGCCCTGATAGGTCTGCACGGTGCGCGTGATGGTTCGCCCGCTCTCGTCGCTGAGCCAGGCATAGCCGCGCTGCAGCACGAGCGCGGGATCGAGCAGCTGCAGGCGCAGCCCGGCGCGCTCCAGGCGCTGCTGGCGCTGCTGCAGGTCATGCCGCTGCGCCAGTGGCCAGGCCTTGTCGAGGCCTTGCAGGCCGTGCGAATGCCGCAGCAGGGCCTGGCTGGCCCCGTGACGCAGGCGCTGAGCCAGGGCCGAGAGCGCCAGGCGCTGGCCGGCCAGCCGCGCCGAGGGGCGCCCGAGCCGGCCGACAACCAGATCCAGGCGCTGGCTCTCGCGGTCCAGCCGGGACTGCACCGCATCCTGCAGCCGCTCCTGCAGCAAGGCCAGCGCCCCCAGCCAGACACCGCGTGACTCGGCCACGAGCTCGGCCGCGGCGGTGGGCGTGGGCGCACGCAGATCGGCCACGAAATCGGCGATCGTGAAGTCGGTCTCATGCCCGACGCCGCAGACCACGGGCACCGGGCTGCGCACCACCGTGCGGGCGAGCTGCTCGTCATTGAAGGCCCAGAGGTCCTCGATCGAGCCGCCGCCGCGCACCAGCAGGATCACGTCCACCCGCCCCTGCTGCGCCTGGGCATAGAGCTGCTGCAAGGCGGCCACCAGCGTGGTCGGCGCGCCCGCTCCCTGCACCAAGGCCGGTGCGACGATGACCGGGATGTGCGGCACACGCCGCTGCAGGGCCGTGACCACGTCATGCAGGGCGGCGGCGCCCAGCGAGGTCACGATGCCGATGCCGCGCGGCAGCGGCGGCAGCTCGCGCTTGCGTGCCGCATCGAACAGCCCTTCGGCCTCCAGGCGGGCCTTGAGGCGCAGGAACTGCTCGAACCAGGCCCCCTGCCCGGCCCGCGACATGGATTCGACGACCAGCTGCAGGTCACCGCGTGCCTCGTACACCCCCAGCCGCCCGCGCACCTCGACCCGCTCGCCGTCGCGCGGCGCGAAGTCCAGCAGGCCGGCCGCACGGCGGAACATGGCACAGCGGATCTGCCCGCTTTCGTCCTTGAGCGAAAAGTAACAATGCCCGCTGGCCGCGCGGTTGAAGCCCGATATCTCGCCGCGCACCGCGACGGGATTGAAGCGCGCATCGAGCGCATCAGCCACGGCGCGGCATAGCGCGCCAACTGGCCAGATCCGCGGCGTCAGTGCTGGGGATTCGCGCTCAGACATGAGTCACCATGCGGCTTGCAGACAGCTTGCCCCGGCTGAATACTCCACAATCCTGCCCCCGGATAGGGAATTGACCGCGACAGTAGGCGAAAGCGCATTCTCTCGTGCAAGTCATTGATTCCATTTGAATTTCTCCTGCCCTTTTTGTCATCGTTCTGACGTAAAAGCGCATGGCTACGTGCTTTGCGGTCCCTGCCCCGTACTTCTGCACAAAGTTATCCACACGATCTGTGGGTGAGCCTGAGTGCTGCGGCCTGCACCGCACGACTCGCGCTACGCTGCGCACGAGTCGCCCATGGGCGTAGGCCATAATCGCGACGCACATCAGCGTGGAGGGATCCCTTTGTTTTCCATCATACAAGCCGCTGGCTGGCCTATCTGGCCCCTGATCGCCTGCTCCATCCTGGGCCTGGCCCTGATCATCGAGCGCTTCCTCAGCCTCAAGACCGCCAAGGTGGCACCGCCCCAGTTGCTCGACGAAGTGCTCACCGCCTCGCGCACCGAACTACCCCAACCCGAGGTCATCGAGCAACTCGGCAAGAGCTCGGCCCTCGGTGAATTACTGGCCAGCGGCCTGCGCGCCCTGCAACTCAAGCCTGCCAGCAGCGACGAGGAACTGCGCAACGCCCTCGAAAGCACCGGCCGTGTCGTGGCCCACAAGCTCGGGCGCTACCTGACCGCGCTGGCCACCATTGCCTCGGTCTCGCCCCTGCTGGGCCTGTTCGGCACCATCGTCGGCATGATCGAGATCTTCGGCTCGCAGGCGCCGGGCAGCAGCACCGGCGGCAATCCGGCCCAGCTCGCGCAGGGCATCTCCATCGCCCTCTACAACACGGCCTTCGGCCTGATCATCGCGATCCCCTCGCTGATCTTCTGGCGCTACTTCCGCGCCCGCGTCGACGAATACCTGCTGACGCTGGAACTGGCGGCCGAGCGCCTGCTGCAGCACCTGGGCACGCTACGGCGCACCGAGTCATGAGGATGCACTTCCGCCAGCCGGCACGCGAGGAGCCGGAGATCAACCTGATCGCCTTCATCGACGTGCTGCTGGTGATCCTGATCTTCCTCATGCTCACCACGACCTACAGCAAGTTCACCGAGATGCAGTTGCGCCTGCCGGTGGCCGACGCCGACGCCCAGCGTGACTATCCGAAGGAAATCATCGTGGCCGTGGGCAGCGAGGGCAACTACAGCGTGAACCGCACGCCACTCGACGGCCGTAGTGTCGAGGCCGTGACGGCGGCCCTGCAGCAAGCGGCCAAAGCCGGCAAGGACCCGGTGGTCATCATCAGCGCCGACGCCAGCGCCCGTCACCAGTCCGTGGTCACGGTCATGGAGGCGGCACGCCGCGCCGGGCTCACGCAGATCACCTTCGCCACCCAGTCCTCGGCCCAGGCCGGCGGCCGCTGAAGGCCATGGACCGCCCCGGCCAGCCCGCCTGGCAACTTGCCCTGCTGGCCAGCTGGCAGCAGCGTGGCCCTTTGGCCTGGGCCCTGTGGCCGCTGTCCCTGCTCATGGGTGCGCTGGTGCGCCTGCGCCAGGGACTCTACCTCAGCGGCCTGCTGCGTCGTGAACAGGCGGCCGTGCCCGTCGTCGTCGTCGGCAATGTGGTGAGCGGCGGCGCAGGCAAGACACCGGCCGTCATGGCCCTGGTGCAGCACCTGCAGTCGCGTGGCCTGCGTCCCGGCGTGATCTCGCGCGGCTACGGCCGGCACACGCGTGACTGCCGTGAGGTGCTGGAGTGCAGCCCGGTGCGAGAAGTCGGCGACGAGCCGGCCCTGATCCGCCGCAAGACCGGCGTGCCGGTCTTCGTCGCCAGGCGCCGCATCGAGGCGGCACGCGCCCTGTTGCAGGCCCACCCCGAGGTCGACATCCTGGTCAGCGACGACGGCCTGCAGCACCTGGCGCTGGCGCGCGATCTGGAGATCTGCGTGTTCGACGACCGCGGCACGGGCAACGGCTTTCTGCTGCCCGCCGGTCCCTTGCGCGAGCCCTGGCCCCGCTATGTGGACCTCGTGCTGCACACCGGCGCGCGCCCGGCCTTCACGGGCTATGTCTCGCGCCGCGCGCTCGCGCACCATGCCGTGCGCGCCGACGGCAGCCGTGTGGACCTGGCAGCCCTGGCCGCCGACGGCCGCCCCCTGCTGGCCGTGGCCGGCACGGCACGGCCCCAGACCTTCTTCGACATGCTGCAGACCCTGGGCCTGCCGCTGACCCTCACGGCCGCACGCCCCGACCACGACGACTACGCCTCCTGGCAGCGCCCGCGTGACCGCGACTACACCCTGCTCTGCACCGAGAAAGATGCGCTCAAGCTCTGGACGCTCCATCCGGATGCCCTGGCCGTGCCACTGGAATTCGAAGCCGAACCGGCCTTCTACGCAGCCTTCGACCGCCTGCTCGATGACGCGCTGCAGGCACGGCTATCATCCCCCCATGGACACCCGACTGCTTGAACTGCTGGTCTGCCCCGTCACCAAGGGCCCGCTGGACTACGACCGCGAAAAACAGGAACTGCTCTCGCGCAGCGCACGCTTGGCCTACCCCGTGCGTGACGGCATCCCGGTGCTGCTGGAAAACGAGGCGCGCACGCTGAGCGACGAGGAACTGGGCCTGTGAGGGCCGCACGGCCGCCCCAAGGCGCTTGCACATCGGCCCGTCAGGGCGAGGGGACGCCACCATGCGCTACACGGTCCTGATCCCGGCACGGCTGGCCTCAAGCCGCCTGCCCAACAAACCCCTGGCCGACATCGCCGGCCTGCCCATGGTGGTGCGCGTGGCCCGGCGCGTGGCCTCCGGCCTGCCGGCCGGCACCCGCGTGGTCGTGGCGGCGGACCACGCCTCCATCCTGCAGGCCTGCGCGCAGCACGGCGTCGAGGCCCTGCTCACACGTGCCGACCACCCCAGCGGCAGCGACCGCCTGGCCGAGGCCTGCGAGCTGCTGCGCCTGCCCGATGACACCCTGGTGGTCAATGTGCAGGGCGACGAACCGCTGATCGACCCCGCCCTGGTCTCGGCCGTGGCCCGGCTGCTACAGCAGCGCCCCGAGGCCAGCATGAGCACCGCCGCCCATCCCCTGCACGAGGCGGCCGACTTCACGAACCCGAACGTGGTCAAGGTCGTGCTCGACGCGCGCGACCTCGCCCTGTACTTCAGCCGCGCCCCGATTGCCTGGTGGCGTGACGGCTACGCCCAGGGCGTGCAGGCACTGGCCACGCCGGCGCCGCTGCGCCACATCGGCATCTACGGCTACCGCGTGGGTTTTCTGCGCCAGTTCCCCAAGCTGCCACAGGCCCCGATCGAGGTCACCGAAGCGCTCGAGCAGCTGCGCGCCATGTGGCACGGCCACCGCATCGCCGTCCATGTGACGCCGCAGGCCCCCGGGCCCGGCGTGGACACGCCTGAGGACCTGGAACGCGTGCGCCGCTTGCTGGGGGCCTGAGCAGCGCGCGGCCGGGCGCTGTAAGTTTCAGTCTGGTTACGGCGTGCTATCCTCGCCTTGGCGAAGTCGGCGCACCGGGATGGTGCCCATGCCGACCGAACAACCGACACATCCGAGGAATTCCATGAGACTGATCCTGTTGGGCGCCCCCGGCGCCGGCAAGGGCACGCAAGCGGCCTTCATCTGCAAGAAGTACGGTATCCCGCAGATTTCGACCGGCGATATGTTGCGTGCGGCCGTCAAGGCCGGCACCCCGCTGGGCCTGCAGGCCAAGGCCGTGATGGAATCCGGCGGCCTGGTCAGCGACGACCTGATCATCAACCTGGTCAAGGAACGCATCGCCCAGCCCGACTGCGCCCAGGGCTTCCTCTTCGACGGTTTCCCGCGCACCATCCCCCAGGCCGACGCCATGAAGGCCGCCGGCGTGAAGCTGGACTATGTGCTGGAGATCGACGTGCCCTTCGAGGCCATCATCGAGCGCATGAGCGGCCGCCGCTCGCACCCGGCCTCAGGCCGCACCTACCACGTCAAGTTCAACCCGCCCCAGGTCGAGGGCAAGGACGACGTGACCGGCGAACCGCTGGTGCAGCGCGACGACGACAAGGAAGAGACCGTGAAAAAGCGCCTGGACGTCTACAGCGCCCAGACCCGCCCGCTGGTGGACTACTACAGCAGCTGGGCGAAGCAAGACCCGGCCGCCGCGCCCCGATACCGTGCGATCAGCGGCATGGGGAGCGTGGAGGAGATCACCGCGCGCGCGCTGCAGGCCCTGTCCAGCTGAAGCGCCTGCCGGCTGCATGCAAACGCCCTGCACCGCAGGGCGTTTTTGTTTCAGTACCTCACGCGGGACTGGAACGCAAGCCGTAGGTCTTGTCACCGACGAACAGGTACTCCACGCGCAGGATGGCCTCGCCCTTCTCGTCCTGGAAGGTGAAGCCCAGCACGGCGATCTCATCGCCCACCTTCAGCGGCGTCACGTTCCAGGCCTGCATGCGCGAGAGCGGCGCAAGCTCGATCTCCCAACGTCGGTCCTTGCGCCGTGGCAGCTGGGCCTTGGCCAGCAGGGCCTTGCCATCCACGGGGGCGCTCTGCGCCGGCAGGGGCCGCCGGGCCAGGTCGGCCGGCAGGCTGAGCGTGGCCGGCAGCTCGAGCACGAACTCGGCATGCGGGTTCTGCCAGCGCACGCTGTGCACCCGGCCCTGCAGGTAAATCGGCCGGTCCTGGTCGAAGCTGCTCCAGCCGTGGTGCGCGCGCGCCAGCGGCAGCAGACCCGGCCCGAGCGCCAGGGGAAGCGCCAGGCCCATGACGGTACGTCTTTGCATCATGTGCTCCTTCGGGGGTCAAAGATAGGCGATCCAGCGGCCACAGGTCAGCACACCCAGCCAGATCAGCGTGGACAGGACCATCTGCACCCGCGCCAGCCGGTCGAGCCGCTGCAGGGAGCCGCGGCCGTGGAACCAGCCCGCATTACACGCCGCGGCCAATAACAGCAGCATCTTGAGGGTGAAAGCCCGGTTGGCCAGCAGCTCGGCCGGCTGGGTGCCGAACATCAGCAGGCCCGAAGCCGCCGCCAGGCCGAAACCCGCCCCAGCCAGCGCCAGGCTGAGCCGGGCCAGGGCCGGCACCGGCAGGGCCGTGCCCAGGCCGAAGACGCGCAGCTCCAGCAGCACGAGAT
>JAYNNS010000034.1:0-14089 GCA_038112835.1 Curvibacter sp.
CTACTACGGCAAGGGCGCGGGTTCCGAGCCCACGGCCAGCGCCGTGGTGGCCGACCTGGTGGACATTGCCCGCCTGCACACGGCCGACCCGCCGAATCGCGTGCCGCACCTAGCCTTCCAGCCCAATGCGCTGAGCAATCTGCCCGTGCTCCCGATCGAAGAGGTGGTCACCAGCTACTACCTGCGCCTGCGCGTGGCCGACCAGGCCGGCGTGCTGGCCCAGGTCACCGGCATCCTGGCCGGCGCCGGCATCAGCATCGACGCCGTGCTGCAGCGCGAGGCCGACGAGGTCGGCGGCGAAGGTTCGCAGCAGACCGACGTCATCATCCTCACGCACGACGCGCGCGAAGGCACGCTCGACGAGGCCATGGCCCAGCTGCAGGCCCTGCCCACCGTGCTCGCGCCCATCGTGCGCATCCGCAAGGAAGAGCTGGCCGGATAATTTATGAGCCTCCACGTTCACTTCCTTCCCTGCCCCCCGAGGGGGCGTTCATTGCCCTTCGGGCGGCCGGACGTGCAATGAAATACCTTTCGACACGCGGTCACACCGACCGCAAGCGCTTCTGCGAGATCCTGCTCGAGGGCCTGGCGCCTGATGGCGGCCTCTACCTGCCCGAGTCTTATCCGCAGGTCGACGACGCCACACTGACCCGCTGGCGTGGCCTGCCCTATGCGGACCTGGCCTTCGAGATCCTGTCGCTCTACATCGACGACATCCCGGCCGGGGACCTGCGTGCCATCTGCCGCAAGACCTACACCGAGGCCGTGTTCGGCACCCAGGCGATCGTGCCGCTCAAGAAGCTGGAAGACGGCTTCTACCTCGAGGCCCTGTCCAACGGCCCCACGCTGGCCTTCAAGGACATGGCCATGCAGCTGCTGGGCAACCTCTTCGAGTACGAGCTGGGCCGCCGCGGCGAGGAACTCAACATCCTGGGCGCGACCAGCGGCGACACCGGCAGCGCGGCCGAGTACGCCATGCGCGGCAAGCAGGGCGTGCGCGTCTTCATGACCAGCCCGCACGGCCGCATGAGCCCCTTCCAGCAGGCGCAGATGTTCAGCCTGCAGGACGCCAACATCCACAACCTGGCCGTGCAGGGCGTGTTCGACGACTGCCAGGACATCGTCAAGGCCGTCTCCAACGACCTCGCGTTCAAGCGCCAGTACAGGATCGGTACGGTCAACTCCATCAACTGGGCCCGCCTCGTGGCTCAGGTGGTGTACTACTTCGCCGGCTATTTCCAGGCCACGAAGCGCAACAGCGAGCGCGTCAGCTTCACGGTGCCCTCGGGCAACTTCGGCAATGTCTGCGCGGGGCATGTGGCGCGCATGATGGGGCTGCCGATCGAGCGCCTGGTGGTCGCCACCAACGAGAACGATGTGCTCGACGAATTCTTCCGCACCGGCGTCTACCGTGTGCGTGGCAGCGCCGACACGCACGAGACCTCCAGCCCGTCCATGGACATTTCCAAGGCCAGCAACTTCGAGCGCTTCGTGTTCGACCTGCTGGGTCGCGACGGCGCCAGAACCCAGGACCTCTTCGGCACGCAGCTGGGCCGGACCGGCCGGTTCGACCTCGGCGCCGACCCGGCCTTTGCCCAGGCGCATGCCCGGTACGGCTTCGTCAGCGGCAAGAGTACCCATGCGAACCGCCTGGCGACCATCCGCGACACCTACGAGCGTTTCGGCGTGATGATCGACACGCACACCGCCGACGGCGTCAAGGTGGCGCGCGAGCAGCTGAGCGCGGGCGTGCCCATGATCGTGCTCGAGACCGCGCTGCCGATCAAGTTCGCCGCCACCATCGTCGAGGCCCTGGGGCGCGAGCCCGAGCGCCCGGCGAAGTTCATCGGTATCGAGGACCTGCCCAAGCGCGTCACGGTGCTGCCGGCCGATGTGCAGGTGGTCAAGGACTACATCCGCCAGCACTGCGCCTGAGAGCGCGGCGCGGGCTGATTTGCTCTCAAAATAATAGCAATGGAGTGATGGAGACATGAAGGTCGTGGGATTCGCGGGGTATTCGGGGTCGGGCAAGACCACGCTGGTCGAGCAGCTCATCCCCGCGCTCAAGCTGCGCGGCCTGCGCGTCTCGGTGGTCAAGCACGCCCACCACAAGTTCGACGTCGACCATCCGGGCAAGGACAGCCACCGCCACCGCGAGGCGGGTGCCTTCGAGGTGGTCATCGCCTCCAACCGGCGCCTGGCCCTGATGCGCGAGTACGAGCGCGAGCAGGAGCCCAAGGTGCACCACCTGATCGCCGAGCTCTACGACGGCGTGGACTGGGTGCTGGTCGAGGGCTTCAAGAGCAGCGATTTGCTCAAGATCGAGGTCTGGCGCGCCGACAACGGCAAGCCCGTGCGCTATCCTGACGATGACTTCATCGCCGCCGTCGCCACCGACGACGCGGTGCGTCTGCCGGTGCCCACGGGCCTGGACGTGCTGGACCTCAACGACCCCGATGCCGTGGCCGGCTGGCTGGTGACCCACGGCGAGCGCTTCGAGTACAACCCCGAGCTCTACGCCCTATGAACGCCCCGCGCGCGCCGCTGAAGTCACTCGATCAGGCCCTGGCCGAGTTGCTGGCGCAGGCGCAGCCCCTGGCGGGCACCGAGGAGGTGCAGACCTTCGACGCCGACGGCCGCGTGCTGGCGCAGGACCTGGTCTCGGCCCTGCACGTGCCGCCGCAGGACAACAGTTCCATGGACGGCTATGCCCTGCGTTGCGCCGATGTGTCCGCGCCCGGCACGGTGCTGCCCGTGATCCAGCGCATTCCGGCCGGCCACCACGGCCAGCCGCTCGGGCCCGGCGAGGCGGCGCGCATCTTCACCGGCGCGCCTGTGCCCGTGGGGGCCGACGCCATCGTCATGCAGGAAGACTGCGAGCCTGTGGATGAGGGCCGCGTGCGTGTGAACGCCGTGCCGCAAAGCGGCCAGTGGATCCGCCGGGCCGGCGAGGATGTGACGCGCGGCGCCGTGGTGCTGGCGCGTGGCCAGCGGCTCACGCCGGCGGCCTTGGGCCTGGCGGCCGGCATCGGCATGGCGCACCTCACGGTGATGCGCCGCCCGCGCGTGGCGCTCTTCTCGACGGGCGACGAGCTCGTCATGCCCGGCGAGCGGCCGCCCGAGCAGATGCCGCCCGGTGCCATCTACAACTCCAACCGTTTCTTCCTGCGCGCGCTCCTGCAACGCCTGGGCTGCGAGGTCACCGACTGCGGCATCGTGCCCGACCGGCGCGAGGCCACGCTGGCCGCGCTGCGCGAGGCGGCACAGGGCCATGATCTCGTGCTCACCAGCGGTGGCGTCTCGGTGGGCGAGGAAGACCACATCAAGCCCTCGGTGCAGCAGCTCGGCGAGCTCGACCTGTGGCAGATCTCCATGAAGCCCGGCAAGCCGTTTGCCTACGGCAAGCTCTACCGCAGCGGCCCGCAGGACGCCTGCCACTTCGCCGGTCTGCCGGGCAACCCGGTCTCCAGCTACGTGACCTTCATGCTGCTGGTGCGCCCCTTCCTGCTGCGGCTGCAGGGGGCGACAGACGTGGCGCCTGTGCGCATGGCGCTGCCCGCGCATTTCGAGGTCCAGCGTGGCGACAAGCGGCGCGAGTTCCTGCGCGTGCGGCGCAACGCGGCCGGCGGGCTGGACCTGTTCCCCAACCAGAGCTCGGGGGTGCTGACGTCGGCGGTCTGGGGCGACGGTCTGGTGGACAACCCGGCCGGCGGCACGATATCCCATGGTGACATCGTGCATTTCCTGGCTTTTGCAGAATTGATGGCATGAAAGTCCACATCAAATACTTTGCCTCCATCCGCGAGACCCTGGGCACGGCCGGCGAGGCCGTGGACACGGCGGCGGCCACCCTGGGCGCCTTGCGCGACGAACTGATCGCGCGCGGCGACGCCCATGCCCAGGCCCTGGCGCGCGGGCGCGCGGTGCGCGTGGCGCTGAACCAGACCATGAGCGCGGAAGACGCGGCCCTGAGCGAGGGCTGCGAGGTCGCCTTCTTCCCGCCCGTCACCGGGGGCTGACGCCATGAGCGCGCGCGTCACCATCCAGACCGCCGATTTCGACGTCACGGCCGAGATCGCCGCGTTGCGCGCCCAGGACAAGCGCGTCGGCGCGGTGTGCAGCTTCGTCGGCACCGTGCGTGACCGCAACGACGGCCTGGCTGTCAGCGCGATGGAGCTCGAGCACTACCCGGGCATGACCGAGCAGTCCATCGAGCACATGATCGACGAGGCGTACCGGCGTTTCGACATCTACGGCGTCCGCGTCATTCATCGTGTGGGACCGCTGCAGCCCCTGGACCAGATCGTGCTCGTGGTCGTCACCTCGGCGCACCGCGGCGAGAGCTTTCAGGCCTGCGAGTTCCTGATGGACTACCTCAAGACCCAGGCGCCGTTCTGGAAGAAGGAACAGACGCCCGAGGGCGCACGCTGGGTGGATGCCCGCGTCAGCGACGACGCGGCCCTGGCGCGCTGGGGCATCGCCTCGGGCAACTCCGCCACCTGAAGCCCGCCGGCTTCACGCCGCCAGCGGGTTCGCGCCGGGGGTGCTCTCCCAAGGCGGCGTGTGCCGCAGCTCCTCCTCCAGCCACAGCAGCAGCGCGCGGATGCGCGGCAGGTCGATACGGTTGGCGGGCACCAGGGCCTTGAGCCAGAGATCGGGCAACTGCATGCCGGGCAGCACCTCCTGCAGCCGTCCCTCGCGCATGTCGTCCGCCACCAGGTAATCTCCCAGCAGTGCGATGCCCAGTCCCTGCAGCGTGGCTTCGCGCAGCGCGAGACCGTCGTTGCTCCTGAGCTTGGCGCGCACATCCACACCCACCAGACCCTGCGGTCCTTGCAATTCCCAGCGTGGGCCGGTGGTGGCGAGCACCAGGCAGTCGTGTGCCAGCAGGTCGGTCGGGGTCAGCGGCACACCGTGGCGGGCCAGATAGGCGGGCGCGGCGCACAGACGCCGGCGGATCGGGACCAGGGGGTGGTCCTGCACCTGGCCGTAGGACTCCGGGCGTGCGCCGATGGCGATGTCGAAGCCTTCCTCGATGGGGTTGACCGAGCGGTCGGCCAGCACGATGTCCAGGCTCACGCGCGGCTGGCCCTGCAGGAAGCGGTTGAGCAGGCGGTTCAGGTAGAGCTGGCCCAGCGTGGTCGGGACCTTGATGCGAATATGGCCTTCCAGTGCACCGCTGGCCTGGGCCATGCCACCCAGCGTGTCGTCCACCTGCCGCACCAGCGTGCGCAGCGTCGCCAGATAACGCTCACCCACGTCGGTCAGCGTGAGCCGCCGTGTGGAGCGCCGGAACAGCGGCGCCCGGATGCGCCATTCCAGCTGGTCGACCCGCTTGGCCATGACCGAAGGAGCCAGTCCGGCCTGGCGCGCAGCCTCGGAAAAGCTGCCGGTTTCTGCCACGGCGACGAAGGCGCGCATATTGGCCAGGGTATCCATGATCTAACTCGATTTGAGATAAGTAATCAGTCGATTTTGGATATTGTCGTGCGAATTGAGCCTAATTAAGATGACTTGCATCAATTCACCGAAAACCCGAGGACACCCGGCATGGAAATCCAGCTGCCCGACATGAACCGGCCGCGCGCGCCGCAGAGCGTGCCCTACCGCCGTATCGCGACGGAGGAGGCCTGGGCGCCGCAGGAGATGCTCGACATCTACCAGAAGATCCTCGGCCACGCCGATGCCGACGCCGGCTTTCGCGGCCTGATGGGCTTCTACATGAGCAGCCCGAGCGAGCGGGCGCGCCACATCATGCGCTGCCTGACCGATCTGGGCGAGCTGCGCCTGCGCCACATGGACGAGGCCGGTGTGGACCAGGCCGTCATCGCCATCACCTCGCCCGGCACGCAGGTCATGGACCAGGCCACCGCCGTGTCCTTCGCCCGCAGCGCCAACGACCAGCTGGCCGAGGCCGTGCGCCGGCATCCCACGCGCTTCGCCGGCATGATCGCCATCGCCCCGCAGGACCCGGCCGCCGCGGCGCAGGAGATCGAGCGCGGCGTCACCCAGCTGGGCATGCACTCGGTCATCATCAACTCGCACACCCGGGGTGAATACCTTTCGGACCCGAAGTTCTGGGACATCTTCGCGGCGGCCGAGGCGTTTGACGCGGCCATCTACCTGCATCCCAACGCCTTGCCGCCCGGCATGCTGCACCCCTTCCAGGAATGCGGCCTGGACGGCGCCATCTACGGCTTCGGTGTGGAGACCGGCCTGCACGCGCTGCGCATCATCACCGCCGGCGTGTTCGACCGCTTTCCGAAGCTGCGCATGGTGCTCGGCCACATGGGTGAAGCCTTGCCCTACTGGGCCTACCGGCTGGACTACATGCACCAGGCCACGGTCAAGTCGCAGCGCTACGCCAGCGTCCAGGCCATCCGCCGGCGGCCCAGCGAGTACCTGCGCGAGAACTTCTGGATCACCAACAGCGGCGTGGCCTGGGAGCACGCGATCAAGTTCGCCCAGGGCTTCCTCGGCGAGGACCGCGTGCTCTATGCGATGGACTATCCCTACCAGTACGCCCCGGACGAGGTCAACCTCCTCGACGCCATGGACATGCCGCTGGAGACCAAGCGCAAGTTCTTCCAGACCAATGCGGAGCGCGTGTTCAAGCTCCGGTGACCGAGTTTCCCCCGGGCCCCGAGCGGGGCTTTCGCCTCACACAACACAAGGAGACCCTCATGAAGTTCATGTCCCGACTGTTTGTCCTGCTGCTGCTGGCCGGCAGCGTGGCCGCCCAGACCTGGCCGGCGCAGCCCGTACGCATCATCGTGCCCTTCACCCCGGGCACCGGCATGGACACCATCGCCCGCACCGTGGCGCCCAGGCTGTCCGAGCGCCTGGGCCAGCCCGTGGTGGTGGCCAACGTGCCCGGCGCCAGCGGCAACATCGGCGCCGACCAGGTGGCCAAGGCCGCGCCCGATGGCTACACCGTGCTCATGGGGGCCAACACCATGCTCATGGCCTCGCAGCTGTACAAGAACGTGCCCTTCGATCCCGTGAAGGATTTCGCGCCGGTCTCCATGGCGGCCTGGGGCACGCTGATGCTGGTGGCCAATCCCAAGACCGGCATCAAGACCCTGCAGGACCTGCAGGACCAGGCCAAGGCCCGGCCCGGCAGTATCAGCTACGGCTCGCCCGGCGTGGGCACGCCGCACCACATGGCCATGGAGCTGTTCAAGGTCCAGACCGGCCTGTTCATGCTGCATGTCCCGTACCGCGGCTCGGCGGGCTACACCACGGACCTGCTGTCGGGCGAGGTCAATGTCGGCTTCCTGCCCGTGCACGTGGCCCAGGGCTTTGTCAACAGCGGCCGCCTCAACGCCCTGGCGGTCGGCAGCCCCAAGCGCCACCCGGTGGCGCCCGCGGTCGCCACCTTCGAGGAGCTGGGCGCCAAGGGGGTCGATGTGGACCTCTGGTATGCCTTCTTCGTGCCGGCCCGCACTCCCGCGTCCGCGCAGCAGCGGCTCAACGGCGAGATCGGCGCCATCCTGCGCCTGCCCGAGGTGCGTGAGGTCCTGGGCAAGGCCGGCATGGACGCCGCCTCGTCCACGCCCGAGGAGCTCAACGCCGTGGTGCTGAAGGACTACCCGCGCTGGGGCGCGGTGATCCGACGCAACAACATTTCGGCCGAGTGAGGGGACGGGCATGGCGTCCACGCAGGTCGTGATCGTCGGTGGCGGGCCCGTGGGCATGGGGCTGGCGATCGAGCTGGGGCAGCGTGGCATACGCTGCACCATCGTCGAACGCCATCGCGAGCCCCAGCGCATTCCCAAGGGGCAGAACCTGACGCAGCGCACCCTGGAACATTTCCACTTCTGGGGGGCCGAACAGGCGCTGCGCGCTGCGCGCACCATCCCCCCGGAATACGGCATCGGCGGGCTGACCGCCTACGGCACCCTGCTGGGCGACTACCACTACGACTGGCTGCAGCGCGACCTGGTGCGGCCCTACTACTACACGGCCAACGAGCGGCTGCCCCAGTACGCGACCGAAGCCGTGCTGCGTGCGCGGGTGCGTGAACTGCCGACGGTGGAGGTCCTCTACGGCTGGCAGGCGGTCGAGGTGCGGGACGAGGGGGCGCAGGTGCGCGTGACGGTGAGCGGGCAGGGCGGCAGCGCCCGGCGCGAACTGTGCGCCGACTACGCCGTGGGCTGTGACAGCAGCCGCTCCCTGGTGCGCGCCCAGGCCGGGATCACGCAGACCCTGTCGGACCATGACCGCATGATGGTGCTGCTGGTCTTCCGCTCCACGGGCCTGCACGCGCTGCTGCAACGTTACCCGGGCAAGTCCTACTACAACGTGCTGCAGCCCGAGCTCGACGGCTACTGGAAGTTTTTCGGCCGGGTCGATCTGGGCACCACCTGGTTCTTCCATGCGCCGGTGCCGCCAGGCACCACGCGCGACAACTTCGACGTCCACCGCTATCTGCAGGAGGCCGTGGGCGCGGCCTTCGACGTCGAGTTCGAGCACATCGGCTTCTGGGATCTGCGCTTCGCCATCGCCGACCGCTACCGGGCCGGTCGCCTCTTCATCGCGGGCGACGCCGCACACAGCCACCCGCCCTACGGCGGCTATGGCGTCAACACGGGTTTCGAGGATGCCCGCAACCTGGGCTGGAAGCTGGCCGCCGTGCTGCAGGGCTGGGGCGGCGAGGCCCTGCTCGACTCCTACGACCGCGAGCGTCGCCCGGTGTTCGAATCCACGGCACGCGACTTCATCGCCCGGGCCATCGAGACCGATCGGACCTTCCTGCGCGAATTCCATCCGGCGCGTGACCGTCGCGCCTTTGAGGCCGCCTGGCAGGCACGCGCCGCACGCGCCTCGGGCGAGGTCCATGCCTTCGAGCCCCACTATGAAGGTTCGCCCGTGGTCCTGGGGCCGGGACGCCCCGGTGCGGCCGGCGGCAGCGCCGTGGGCCGGCACGAGTTCAGGGCCCGTGCCGGACACCATCTGGCGCCGGCCCGCCTGTCCTCGGGCCGCAATGTCTACGAGGAACTGGGGACGGGCTACACCTTGCTCGCTTTCGGTGCCGGGCCCGAGTCGGTCCAGGCCCTGGCGTCGTCCGCGGCGGCCCTGGGGCTGCCGCTGCGGGTGGTCGAGGAGCCGGCAGGCGGCGAAGCTCAGCGCTACGAGGCGACCTGGGTCCTGGTGCGTCCGGACCAGTTTGTCGCCTGGGCCTGCAGCACCCCTGAGATGACGCAGGAAGAGGCGTGCGCGCTCCTCGAAGTGGTCAGCGGGAGGCGCCACCCGGCGCCGGCCTGAGGATACATTGCCTGCGGGGGCGCTCAGGCGCTCAGTAGGCCGGCAGGTCGGACGTCGGCGGGTTCAGTGCCAGCACCGTGTCACCCTCGCGCGGCACGCAGCCCTCGGCCAGGCTTTCCCAGCCACGGCGCACCACCACGCGTGTCGTGGTGTAGCAGATCTCCACACGCTGCGCCTCGGGCCAGCGCTGGCGTGCGAACTGCTCGATGTCCGGCGGCAGGCTCAGCTGCAGGCGACCCTGGTCGAGCAGGGCGGGCGGATGGTCGTCGAAATGCAGATAGGACAGCAGGCGCCCGAAGGCCAGCACCGGCCGCCAGAGCTGCAGTTCGGTCGGTGCATAGCCCTGGGCCTGCAGCCAGGCCTGGGCGCGGGCGCGGCTGGGCGCGGCCGGCGAGGGGTCCCAGGCGCTGGCCAGCAGCTCCACCAGCCACTGGTTGCAGTTCTGGTAGCGCAGGGCGTAGGGATAGGCGTTGGCGCTGTAGTCGTCGGCCAGCAGGGCCAGGGCCCGCTGCGGGTCGCGCACCGCGGCATGCAGCTGCTGCGAGGCTTCGTCCGGCAGGGTCAGCAAGGAGAGGTAGCCCTCGGCATCGTTGTGCACGCCCATCACAAAGCCCGTCATGCCCTGGTCGAAGATGCGCGGGCGCTCCTCCTCGCAGGCGTAGTAGAGCTGACGCACCGCCCAGGGCGAGGCCTCATGGTCACGGCGGCTCACGCCGGCGTGCGAGTAGCGCTGGCCCAGCAGGCCCAGCGCCAGGCCGGAGCGCGAGACCAGGGCCACGGGCTGGCCGCTGGCTTGCAGCTCGGCCTTGACCACATCGGCCACGCGCAGCATGCGCTCCAGCCCCTCGGGCCCCATGCTGCGTTGCGGGTCGCAGTAGCGCAGCGAGCCCGCGTGCGCGGGACCGGGCAGGCATAAAAAAGCCAGCAGGACGCTGGCCAGGGGCAGGCGCATGGGGCGCGGGCTCAGAGCGTCACGCGCTGCGTGGCGAATTCGCGGTAGCGCTCGTCGTGCACCACGAGGAAAAAGGGTCGGGTCTGGCCGCTGGCGTCGCGCGCCGCGAACGTGATGCCGAACTCGCGCGGCTGGGCCTCGATCACGCTGCCCACGACGATGTGGCCACGCTCCAGCGCCTGCTGCGGCAGGGTGAGCTCGATGTCCTGCGCGCCCTCCTGCAGGGCGCGCAGGGCCAGGCGCATGCTGCCCGGGCGCTCGGCCACCGGTTGCACGTCCAGGACTTCGTAGGGGCCCCGGGCGGTCTTGGTGTCGCCGGAGACGCTCTCACTGGAAGTCCGGATCGAGGCCGAGACGCTGCCCACCGATTCGGAGACCGAGTCGGAGACGGAGGACGAGATCTCGAACGAGGCCAGGGCGGGGAGGGTGGCCAGGGCCAGGCTCAGGGCCAGCGCGGGGCGAAGAAGGGTCTGCATGAGGGGTCCCTGAAGGTGAAGGGTGAGACAGCGGCGTTGATGGCTGCAAGCATAGCGGATGTGGGCGCCCGGCTTCAGGGTTCCAGGCGTAACAGGCGCCCTTCGGGGTGGTCCGTTAGCAAGTAGATGTAACCGTCCGGGCCCTGGCGCACGTCCCGCACGCGTTCGCCCAGGTCCGGCAGCAGGCGCGTCTCGCGCCGCACCGGGCCCTCAAACGGTTGCGCCAGTTCCAGCCGGACCAGCTGCGTGAACTTGAGCGAGCCCACGAGCAGGTTGCCTACCCAGTCCTGGCCGTAGCGCTCGCTGGTCACGAAGGCCATGCCCGAGGGCGCGATCGAGGGCACCCAGGTGTGCAGCGGCTGCACCGTGCCCGGGTGCGCGCGAGCGCCCGTGCCCACCGAGGTGAAGTTGTAGTTGCGGCCGTGGCTGACCAGCGGCCAGCCGAAGTTGGCGCCGGCCGCGGGCAGGTTGATCTCGTCCCCGCCCATGGGGCCGTGCTCGTGCAGCCAGAGCGCGCCGCGCGGGCTGAAGGCCAGGCCCTGGGGATTGCGGTGGCCATAGCTCCAGATCTCGGGGCGCGCACCCGCGCGGTTCACAAAGGGATTGTCCGGCGGCACGCTGCCGTCCTTGCGGATGCGCACCACCTTGCCCAGGTGGTTGTCCAGGGTCTGGGCCTGGTCGCGCTCGCCGTAGCGCTCGCCCAGGGCGAGGAACAAGGTGCCATCCGCCGCCTCGGCGATGCGGCAGCCGAAATGGTTGCCGCCACTCACCTTCGGGTTCTGCTGGAAGATCACGCGCAGTGCCTGCAGTCGCGTGGCGTCCTCGCTCAGGCGCGCGCGGGCCAGGGCGGTGCCGGCCGTGCGGCCGTCGGTCGAGGGCTCGGCGTAGCAGAGGGAGAGCATGCGTGTGCTGGTGAAATCGCGGTCCAGCACCACGTCGAGCAGGCCGCCCTGGCCGCGCGCCTGCACCGCCGGCAGGCCCTGCACGGGTGCCCGGATGCGTCCGCCGGGTTCCACCACGCGCAAGGTGCCCGGACGTTCCGTCACCAGGTAGTGGCCGTCGGGCAGAAAGGCCAGGGCCCAGGGATGGGCCAGGCCTTGGGCGATGGTGCGGGCCGTCGGCTGGGCGAGGGCCGGGGCGGCCAGCCCGAGGCCCAGCAGGGCCGTGATCAGAGGGGGCAGCAAGCGCGGCATGGCAGGACTCCGGATTTGATCTGCGTCACAAGTATGCGTGCCGCGCCCGTCACGCTCTTGAAATCCCCGCCGATCACCCTCACGCTGTGGGGCAGTTCAAAAAATCTCCCGAAGGCAAGCCATGCGCATCGACAAACTGACCACCAAGTTCCAGGAAGCCCTGGGTGAGGCCCAGACCCTGGCCCTGGGCAACGACCACGCCTACATCGAGCCGGCCCACCTGCTCGTGGCCATGCTGCGCCAGCAGGACGGCCCCAAGGCCCTGCTGCAGCGTGCCGGCGTGAACGTGCCGGGGCTGACGGCTGCGGCCGAGGCGGCAGTGAAGAAGCTGCCTCAGGTCGAAGGCCAGGAGCAGGTGCAGGTCGGGCGTGATCTGGTCACCCTGCTGCAGGCGGCCGAGAAGGAATCCATCAAGCGCGGCGACCAGTTCGTCGCCAGCGAGCTCTTCCTGCTGGCCTGTGCCGACAGCAAGACCGCGATGGGCGAGCTGGCCAAGGTCCACGGCCTGACCCGCAAGAGCCTGGAAGCCGCCATCGAGGCCGTGCGTGGCGGCGAGAAGGTCGACAGCCCCGAGGCCGAAGGCCAGCGCGAGGCCCTGAAAAAATACACCCTGGACCTGACCGAGCGCGCCCGGCAAGGCAAGCTGGACCCGGTGATCGGCCGCGACGACGAGATCCGCCGCGCCATCCAGGTGCTGCAGCGCCGCAGCAAGAACAATCCCGTGCTGATCGGCGAGCCCGGCGTGGGCAAGACCGCCATCGTCGAGGGCCTGGCCCAGCGCATCGTCAACGGCGAGGTGCCCGAGACCCTGCGCGACAAGCGCGTGCTGGTGCTGGACATGGCGGGCCTGCTGGCTGGCGCCAAGTACCGCGGCGAGTTCGAGGAGCGGCTCAAGGCCGTGCTCAAGGAAGTGGCGCAGGACGAGGGCCGCATCATCCTCTTCATCGACGAGATCCATACCATGGTGGGCGCGGGCAAGGCCGAGGGCGCCATCGACGCGGGCAACATGCTCAAGCCGGCGCTGGCGCGCGGCGAGCTGCACTGCATCGGCGCCACCACGCTGGACGAATACCGCAAGTACATCGAGAAGGACGCCGCGCTGGAGCGCCGTTTCCAGAAGGTGCTGGTGGGCGAACCCACGGTGGAGCAGACCATCGCCATCCTGCGTGGCCTGCAGGAGAAATACGAGGTGCACCATGGCGTGGACATCACCGACCCGGCCATCGTGGCCGCGGCCGAGCTGAGCCACCGCTACATCACCGACCGTTTCCTGCCCGACAAGGCCATCGACCTGATCGACGAGGCCGCGGCCAAGATCAAGATCGAGATCGATTCCAAGCCCGAGGTCATGGACAAGCTGGACCGTCGGCTGATCCAGCTGCAGATCGAGCGCGAGGCCATGAAGAAGGAGACCGACGAGGCCTCGCAGAAGCGCCTGGAGCTGATCCAGGAAGAGATTGCCAAGCTGCAGAAGGAAGCGGCCGACCTGGAAGAGATCTGGAAGGCCGAGAAGGCCCAGGCCCAGGGCAGCCAGCACGTGCGCGAAGAGATCGAGAAACTCAAGGGGCAGATCGAGGAACTCACGCGCAAGGGCGATTTCAACAAGGTCGCCGAGCTGCAGTACGGCAAGCTGCCCGAGCTGGACAAGCGCCTCAAGGAGGCCCAGGCCCAGGAGGCGTCGGGTGGTGGCGCCAGCGGGCACAAGCTGCTGCGTACCCAGGTGGGTGCGGAGGAGATCGCCGAGGTGGTGAGCCGCGCCACCGGCATCCCCGTGGCCAAGATGATGCAGGGCGAGAAGGACAAGCTGCTGCAGATGGAAGCCAAGCTGCACGAGCGCGTGGTGGGCCAGGACGAGGCCATCAGTGCCGTGGCCAATGCCATCCGCCGTTCACGCTCGGGCCTGAGCGACCCGAATCGCCCCACCGGCTCCTTCCTCTTCCTCGGCCCCACGGGTGTGGGCAAGACCGAGCTGTGCAAGGCCCTCGCCGGTTTCCTCTTCGACAGCGTGGACCATCTGGTGCGCATCGACATGAGCGAGTTCATGGAGAAGCATTCGGTGGCCCGTCTGATCGGCGCGCCCCCCGGCTATGTGGGCTACGAGGAGGGCGGCTACCTGACCGAAGCCGTGCGTCGCAAGCCCTACAGCGTGCTGTTGCTCGACGAGGTGGTGGCTGCGCTCATCCAGCAGCGGTTGGACGATC
>JAYNNS010000035.1:0-3114 GCA_038112835.1 Curvibacter sp.
CTCGCGCTAGCATCGACGCGTGCAGCCTGACACCTCCACCATCCGCTACGGCCTGCAAGGCCGTGTCTGCCTCGTCACCGGCGCCGCGCAAGGCATCGGCGCGGCCTGTGCCCGGCACTTCGCACGCGAAGGCGCGCAGGTGGTGCTGGCCGACGTGGCCGACACCCCGGGCCGGGCGCTGGCGACCGCGCTCGGTGCGCTCTACGTGCCTTGCGATGTGGGCGACAAGGCGCAGGTCGATGCCCTCGTGGCCCAGGTCATGGCGACGCATGGCCGCATCGACGTGCTGGTGAACAACGCCGGCATCTTCAGGGCGGCGGATTTCCTGGAGGTCAGCGAAGCCGATTTCGACGCCGTGCTGCGCGTCAACCTCAAGGGCGCCTTTCTCGTCGGCCAGGCCGTGGCACGTGTCATGGCCGCCGCCGGGCGCGGCGCCATCGTCAACATGAGTTCGGTCAATGCCGTGCTGGCCATCCCCGCCATCGCGAGCTACAACGTCAGCAAGGGCGGTCTGAACCAGCTCACCCGTGCCATGGCCCTGGCCCTGGTGGACCGGGGCATCCGCGTCAATGCGGTGGCCCCCGGCACCATCGCCACCGAACTCGCGGCCCAGGCCGTGCTGACCAGCGAAGAGGCGCGCACGCGCATCCTGAGCCGCACGCCCATGAAGCGGCTGGGCGAGCCGGAGGAAGTCGCCGAGGTCGTGGCCTGGCTGGCCAGCGATGCCGCCAGCTACGTCACCGGGGAGATCGTCACGGTCGATGGCGGCCGCATGGCGTTGAACTACACGGTGCCCACCTGAGGCAGCCGGCGCCGCTCAGCCGCGCACGAACAGCGTGACCAGCGGATCCGGGCCGACCTGACGGCTCCAGTGCCCGTGCACGGCCGGATCGAAGGTGGCGCCTTCGGGCAGCAGATCGGCCGAGTAAAAGTGCTCGCCGGGCTTGAAAAGGCGGGAGCTGCCGTCCTGCAGCCCGATCTCCATCTGGCCGCCCAGGATGAAGCACCACTGCGGTGCGCCGGTGCAGTGAAAGCTGCTGCGAAAGCCCACCGGGCTCATGCGCAGCTGGTAGCCCCCGCTGGCGTAGACCTGGGACAGCCTGGACTGCGGCGTGCCTTCGTTGAGCGCAAGCGCTGCCTCGCGAAAGCGCGCGCGGCCGTCGGTGTCGGTGTAGAGGATGACCTGGGTGAAGCTGGACATGCGAAAGACTCAAGTAGGGCTGGAGGCGCCGATTATTCCCCAGCCGCACCCGGACAGCGCGAAAGCGCTATGCTCAAGTTCCTTTCCGAGACCCTGATCCTGAACACCATGCGACTCCTGCACACCATGCTGCGCGTCGGCGACATGCAGCGCGCCGTCGACTTCTACACCCGCGTCATGGGCATGAAGCTGCTGCGCACCACCGACCGGCCCGAGCAGAAGTATTCGCTCGCCTTCGTGGGCTACGACAGCAATCCCGACCAGGCCGAGATCGAGCTGACCTACAACTACGGCGTGGACCAGTACGAGATGGGGGGTGCCTACGGCCACATCGCGCTGGGCGTAGACGACATCTACGCCACCTGCGAGCGGATCCGCGCCCAGGGCGGCAACATCACGCGCGAGCCCGGCCCGGTCAAGGGCGGCGACACCCTGATCGCCTTCATCACCGACCCCGACGGCTACAAGATCGAGCTGATCCAGCGCGACGCCTGAAGCCGGCCGCCCCCCGGCGGCGTGACTTTTTCGCCATAGACAGGGGCAGTACGGCGGCCGGCCCGGGCGCAGGCGACCGACTCGCGCTAGGATGCGGCCAAGGCGGTCCACACGGCCCGCCGGCTCCCGCGAGGTCCCTGCCTTGAGAGTCACCGCCCTGCTGCAGCGCGCCCTGAATCCGCCCCCCCCGGAGGCCGAGGTGCTGCACGACTGGCGCGGCCGCATCCTCTCCACCCTCCTGCTCTTCATCGCGCCGCTGGGCCTGCTAACGGCCCTCCCCGGCATCTGGCTGGCGCTGCAGCAGGGCCTGTGGAGCATCGCCTGGATCGACCTCGCGGCCCTGAGCTGGGTGCTGCTGCTCTGGAAGCACCCACGCCTGTCCTACCGTGCACGCAGCTGGAACCTGCTGGTGCTGATCTACCTGCTCGGCGTCTGGTTCCTCTTTCTGGTCGGCCCGGTCAGCCAGATCTACCTCATGGCCGTGCCCGTCATGGCCGCGCTGCTGCTGGGCCTGCGCCCGGCGCTGCTCGCGCTGGCCGTCAACGCCGTCACGCTGATGACGGTGGGCTACCTGGGCAACACCGATCTGCACGTGCCCGGCTTCGAAAGCAGGCCCTTCGTCGAGTGGGTGGTCATCACCATCAACTTCCTCTTCATCAACACCATCATCACGATCTCCTGCGCCGTGCTGCTGCTGCAGCTGGAGCGCTCGCTGGAACGCCAGCATGTCATCACCGGCTCGCTGCGACAGGGGCAGGAGGATCTACAGCGCGTCAATGCCGAGCTGCAGCACACGGCCGACGCGCTCAACCGCCTGGCCTATTACGACGAGCTCACCGGGCTGCCCAACCGCCGCCTGCTGATGGACCGCCTGGCCCAGGCCCAGGCCGGCGCCCGGCGCAAGAGCCAGGGTGCCACCCTGCTCTACCTGGACCTGGACCGCTTCAAGAACATCAACGACGCGCGCGGCCACGCCGCGGGCGACGCCCTGCTGGTGGCCGTAGCCCAGCGCCTCAGCGACCTGCTGCGCGAGGAGGACACGGTGGCCCGCCTGGGAGGAGACGAGTTCGTCATCCTCTCGCCCCATGGCAGCGCCGAAAGCGATGCCCACGCCGCCCGCACGGTGGCGGCGCGGGTGCGCGAGGCTTTCGAGCAGCCCTTCATCGTCGCCGGCCAGCCCTATGCGGCCCATGCCAGCATCGGCGTGGTGGTGCTGGGCGGCACGGCCCAGACGGCCGAGGAGCTGCTGCGTGACGCCGATACGGCCATGTACCGTGCCAAGGCGGCCGGACGCAACCGCGTGGCCTGGTTCGAGGCCACCATGCAGCAGGAAGTCGAGGCCCAGCTCGCGCTCGAGAACGAACTGGCCCAGGCCATCGCCCAGGTGGCGTCCATCGAAGCCCGCCTGCCGACCCTGG
>JAYNNS010000035.1:3124-3662 GCA_038112835.1 Curvibacter sp.
CTGGCCCTGCACCTGCAGTCACAGGTGAACACGACGGGCACTGTCGTCGGCGTCGAGCTGCTGCTGCGCTGGACACACCCGACGTTGGGCGTGATCCCGCCGGCACGCTTCATCCCGATCGCCGAGGAAAGCCACCTGATCCTGCGTCTGGGCGACTGGGTGCTCGACCGAGCCTGCCGGATCCAGCAGCAGCTGCGCGACGCCGGTTATGCGCTGCCGCTCTCGATCAACGTCAGCCCGAGCCAGTTCCGCCAAGCGGACTTCGCCGACCGCACCCTGGCCACCCTGGAGCGTCATCAGGCCCAGGCTGCCCTGCTGGTCTTCGAGGTCACCGAAGGCCTGCTGTTGGACAATCTGGAGCGCACCAGCCAGCGCATGCAGGCCCTGGCGGCGCGCGGCGTGCGCTTTTCCATCGATGACTTCGGCACCGGCTATTCGAGCCTGGCCTACCTGCAGCGTCTGCCACTGCACGAGCTCAAGATCGACCGCAGCTTCATCGCGGACACCCCGCAGGATCCCGGGAACACCGCCATCGTCG
>JAYNNS010000035.1:3672-6576 GCA_038112835.1 Curvibacter sp.
GTCGTGGCCGAAGGCGTGGAGACCCCGGCCCAGGCCGATTTCCTGGCCGCCCATGGCTGCGATGCCCTGCAGGGCTTTCTCTACGCCCGCCCCCAGCCGCTGGAACAATGGCTGGCCTGCGATCACCCCCACCATCTCGCTCCCCGCTCGTGACCTCCCTGCCCCGTCCCCTGCGCGATCCCGCCCCCATGTTGTCCCACACCCTGCAGCAATGGGGCGGCCACGACGACCTCTGGATCTTCGGCTACGCCTCGCTGATCTGGCGCCCCGACTTCGACTACGAGGAGCGCCGCACCGCTCATGTGCGCGGCTGGCACCGGGCCTTGCGCATGTGGAGCCGTATCAACCGCGGCACACCCGAGCAGCCGGGCCTGGTCTTCGCGCTGCTCACGGGCGGCAGTTGCCACGGCATGGTGTTCCGCGTGCGGCAGGCCCAGGTGCACGACGTGCTGCACACCCTGTGGGCGCGCGAGATGCCCACCGGCGTCTACGACCCGCGCTGGCTGCGCTGCGAGACGGCGCACGGCCCGGTATCGGCCCTGGCCTTCACGCTTTCACGCCGCAGTCCCAACTACACCGGCAGCCTGAGCCCGGACCAGTATCGTCACATCTTCACGCACGCGCACGGCCGCTACGGCAGCACCCACGACTACGCGCGCCAGACCTACGACAGCCTGCGCGCGCACGGCATCCGCGACCGGGCACTGGAAGCCCTGCTGGCGCATGCCCCGCGCTGAGACCTTGTCGCGAACAGGGTCGCCCGTCCCCGCTTGCACAGCCGCCGGCGCCCTTCTACAGTGGTGGCACGCATCACGACCCGCCAGGAGACACCATGCCGATCCGCTTCCTGAGCGCGCTAGCAGCGCTCACCCTGACCGCCTGTGCCACCCCCTCCGGCCCCTCGGCCAGCGCCCAGCTCCAGCCGACGCGGGGCAACAGCACCAGCGGGGAAGTCCGCTTCGTGCAGCACGGTGACAAGGTGCGCGTCAGCGGCGAAATCCGCGGCCTCAAGCCCGGCGCCGAACACGGCTTCCACATCCACGAGAAGGGGGACTGTTCCAGCGGCGACGGCATGAGCACCGGCGGCCACTACAACCCCGGAGGTCACAGGCATGGCAGCCATGGCCGCGGCGAGCACCACGCCGGCGACCTGCCCAGCCTCAAGGCCGACGCCAACGGCGTCGCACGCTTCAGCTTCGAATCGGCCAGCATCGGGGTGAGCCGTGGCAGTGCCGACATCGTGGGCCGCGGCCTGATCGTGCACCGCGACCCCGACGACTACACGACCCAACCCACGGGCAATGCCGGGCCGCGCCTGGCCTGCGCCGTGATCGCGCGTCAATAGAGAGGTTCAGCCCCGCACCTGCAGGATCTGCCGCGCCTGCGCCAGATCCTCGGGCGTGTCGATGTCCGTCACGCAGCCCGGATCATCGACTTCCACGGTCCACAGGCGATGACGGCGCACCACGGCGGCCGCACCGGTCTCACCGCCCAGCGCCATCAGGGCCTCGCCGCAGTCGCGGTGAAAGCGCACCGGGTGGCCCGGGTGCCCCAGGTACACGGGCCGCACCACGGTCTGCGCATCAGGCGCTCCGGCGATGCACCGCAGGGTTTCGGGTCGCACCAGGGGCAGGTCGGCCGGCAGGATCAGCCAGCTCTCGGCATCGGCCGTGGCGCGTACGGCCGCAGCGATGCTGTCACCCATGCCCGGATGCGGCGCCTGTTCGAGATGCCAGGGCAGGCCACTGGCGCGCACGGCGTCCAGCGTGTGCTGCAGCACGGTCTTGTCGCCCAGCAGGGCCTGCAGCTTGTGGGTGCCACCGCCGGCCGCGAGGAAGCGCTCGCCGCGCCCCGAGGCGAGGACCAGCACGACCGGGCGCATGGCCACTCGCTCCTCAGCTGGTGACGCAGCCCGGCGCCACCCCCACGCGCACCAGGGCTGCGTTCTTGACCTGCACAATCTCGGCCAGGATGGCCACCGCGATCTCCGCCGGCGTGCGCGCGCCCAGCGCCAGGCCCACCGGACCGTGCAGGCGCGCCAGCTCATCCGCGCTCAGGTCGAAGTGCTCGGCCAGGCGCTGCTTGCGTGCAGCCTGGTTGCGGCGCGAGCCCAGGGCCCCGACATAGAAGGCGGCCGACTTGAGCGCCTCCAGCAGGGCCATGTCGTCGAGCTTGGGGTCGTGCGTCAGCGCCACGATGGCGGTGTGCGCATCGGGCAGCAGCTCGCGCACCACGTCGTCGGGCATGCCGGCCAGACGCTGCACGCCCGGCAGCTCCATGGGGTATTCCTCGCGCGGGTCGCAGACCAGCACCTCGAAGTCCAGCAGACCGGCCATCTGCGCCACGGCCTGGGAAAGCTGGCCCGCACCGATCAGCAGCAGACGCCAGCGCGGACCGAACACGGTGGTGAGCGTGCGATCGTCGAACGCCAGGCCCTGGCCGCGCACGGCGTCAGCCAGGGTCACGGCACCCGTCATCATGTCCAGCGTGCGGGCCACCAGCCGGTGCTCGGCCGTGCGCGCCAGCAGCTGCGCGATCCAGGCCGTGTCCTGCAGGGGCTCCTGCACCAGGCGCAGGGTGCCACCGCAGGGCAGGCCGAAGCGCGCGGCCTCGTCCGGGTCCACGCCATAGACGATCAGCTCGGGCCGGGCCACGGCCGGGTCCTGCACCCCTGCGGCCAGCGCCGCCTTGGCGCGTGCGATCAGGTCGTCCTCGACACAGCCGCCCGAGACCGAGCCACTGACCACGCCGTCCGCACGCACGGCCAGCAGGGCCCCGGGCGGGCGCGGCGCGCTGCCCCAGGTCTGCACCACCGTGACCAGCGACACCCCGTGGCCAGCACGTTGCCAAGCCAGCGCATCGGCCAGCACCCGCAAGTCCAGACTTTCCATCCTGCCGCCTCTC
>JAYNNS010000035.1:6586-13992 GCA_038112835.1 Curvibacter sp.
CACCCACTCTCCAGCATCTTTCTATACTGCGGAGTATGACCAAGATTGCCGATCTCCGCAAAAGCTACGAGCGCGCCGAACTCAGCGAGGACGCCTCGCACGCCGACCCGCTGCAGCAGTTCGACCAGTGGCTGCACGAGGCTATCCAGTCCGAGCTCCCCGAGCCCAATGCCATGACGGTGGCCACCGTGGGCAGCGACCTGCGCCCGTCCACGCGCGTCGTGCTCATCAAGGGCTACGACGCGCGCGGCATCGTCTGGTACACCAACTACGAAAGCCGCAAGGGCCGCGAACTCGCAGGCAATCCCTATGCCGCCCTGCAGTTCCACTGGGTCGAGCTGGAGCGCGTGGTGCGCATCGAGGGCCGGGTGGAGCAGGTCAGTGCCGAGGAGAGCGATGCCTACTACGCCAGCCGCCCGCTCGATTCGCGCATCGGCGCCTGGGCCAGCCCGCAAAGCCAGGTCATCACCGGCCGCAGCGTGCTGGTGGCCAATGCCGCGAAGTACGGCGCCCAGTTCCTGCTGCAGCCGCCGCGCCCGCCGCACTGGGGCGGCTATCGGCTCGCACCCGACCGCTGGGAGTTCTGGCAAGGCCGGCCCAGCCGCCTGCACGACCGCCTGCGCTACACGCCCGGCGCGGGTGGCTGGCTGCGCGAACGGCTGGCGCCCTGAGCTCCGCTCAGAGGAGCCCGACCAGGGCCATGGCCAGCGGGACCGTCAGCAGGGCCACGGCATTGGAGACGATGACGCTCGCCGTCACCAGCTCCTCGGCCACCTCATAGCGCTGCGAGAACAGGAAGACGTTGGCCCCCATGGGCAGGGCCGCCGTCACCACCATGATCACCAAGGCCAGGCCCGTGAGCCCCATGAGCAGGCCCAGCCCTGCGACCAGGGCCGGCATCAGCAGGTTCTTGATCAGCGTCAAGCCCAGGGCGCCACGCAGATGCGGCCCCACGGATGTCCCGGCCAGGGTGACGCCCACCAGCAGCAGGGCCAGCGGGCCGAAGGCATTGCCCAGCCATTGCAAGGGCTTGTCCACCACCTCCGGGATGGCCCAGCCGGTCTGGGCGTACAGCAGGCCGGCGATGATGGGCAGGGGCACGGGGTGGATCACGGCGTTGCGCACCGCGCCCAGCACCGTGCGCAGCATGGCCCGCACATCCTGTCCGCCGCCGCTGGCCTCGCGCGCCACGGCCAGCTCCAGGATCACCGTCCCTGCCGTCAGCAGCACCAGGGCATGCAAGGAGATCAACGAAAGCAGGATGACGAGCCCGGCCTCGCCATAGGCCAGGCTGACCAGCGCAATGCCGATCATCACCGTGTTGCTGAAGGTGGTGGCCAGAGCCAGCACGGCGGCGCGCCGGTTGAAACCCTGCCAGAGCAGCATCAGCGCGAACAGCAGCAGCACCGCCGCGAAGTAGGTCAGCAGCGGCAAGGCCTCCAGCTGCTGCACATCGACCTTGCCCATGGTGCGGAACATCAGGGCCGGCGTGAGAACCAGGAAGACCAGGTTGGACAGGTCCTTGCTCGACTCGGCGCGGATCCAGCGCAGGCGCCCGGCGACAAACCCCAGGACCACGAGCAAGACGACGGGGCCGAGGGCGGAAAAAACAGGATGGTTCATCAGGCTCTATCGTAGGGCATGGCTTTTCTGTGCTCCTGCTGGCCACGCAAGAGAAGATCCCCGCCCAGACAAGGAAACCCGCGGCAAGCTCCGGCCGCACGTGAGGCCAGGGCCCGTTCGGACTCAAGCAAATCGTGTGACCAGGCCCTAGACGGCTGCGCGCAGCTTGGGGCCTGCGAGCTCGGGCTGAAGCACCAGCCTTTGAGGCGCAGAGTAGCAATAGAAGTGCTTGCCCGTCGCCCGCCCGATCGCACACAGCCCCACACGCTCCGCCACCGCGTGTCCCATCTGCGTGATCCCGCTGCGCGAGACCACGATCGGCACCCCCATCTGCGCCGACTTGATCACCATCTCGCTGGTCAGACGGCCCGTGGTGTAGAACACCTTGTCCGCAGAACCCATGCCGAGCGCCGGCGAGACGCCCCTGGGCGCGAGTGCCCCTTCGGGGGGCAGCGCGGAGACGTCAGTGCCGAGCGTGGAGGCCTGTTCTTGGTCCTGCATCCACATCCAGCCCGCGATGGTGTCGATGGCGTTGTGCCGTCCCACGTCCTCGACGAAGATCAGCATCTGCTCGCCGCGAAACAGCGCACAACCGTGCACCGAGCCGGCCGACTTGTAGGTGCTTTCCTGCAGGCGGATGGCATTGACGATGCCGTAGAGCTGGGCCTGGGTCAGGCGCGCGTCGGGCGGCAGGGCGATCTGGTCCACCTCGTCCATGAGGTCACCGAAGACGCTGCCCTGGCCGCAGCCCGTGGTCACCACCCGCTTGGCGGTGCGCTCCTCGACATTGGCAATGCCTTCGCGGGTCTTCACGGCGGCAGCGCCCACGTCCCAGTCGACCGTGATGGACTCGACCTCCTCCACCGAACGCACCAGGCGCTGGTTGCGCAGGTAGCCCAGCACCAGCAGTTCGGGCTGCGCACCCAGGGTCATGAGGGTGACGAGCTCGCGCTTGTCCACGTAGACGGTAAGGGCGCGCTCGGCGGGAATCGAGAGCGTGCTGGCCTCACCGTGCTCGTTGACGACGGCAACCTCGCGGGTCAGCGCAGCGCTGGCGCGGGTGAGATGGGGAAGGAGGCGATCCGGCATGACGGCAGGGTACAGCAAAAAGGGCCAGGGTCTCACGACCCTGGCCCTTGGGCCTTGATCCGCGCAGGGATCAGGATTTCTTGGCAGATGCCGCAGCGGCGGGCGCAGGTGCCGCCGCGGCAGCCGGCTTGTACGGCCCGGGATCTGCGCAGGGCGGCGTGGCCACGGGCTTGTCGTCCTTGCCGGCCTTGCCCGACTTGCGATAGTGGGCAACGGCCTTGTCCTGGGACTTGCACAACAGATAGTTGTCGACCTTGCCGGCATGGGCGGCCTTGGCGGCAGCTTCTGCGGCGGCCGCCTTGGCGGCGTCGTTCGGAGCCGGCAGCTTGGCCAGCGCCGAAACGCTCAGGGTGGCGGCGGCGATGAACAGGGCGATGGTTTTCATGGTTTGCCTCTCTTATGTCGGGAGCTTCAGGCCTTGGCCGGGGCGGCGGGCGCCGCAGGCTGGGTGCGCTGGGCCGGAATCTTGCCGGCCTTGATGTCGTCGTACCAGAGCTCGTGGTGTTCCTTGGCCCAGGTCTCGTCCACGTAGCCGGTCTTCATGGCGTCGTAGGCGCCGGCCATGCCGACCGTCCCCATGTAGATGTGACCGATGAACATGGCCATCATCAGCACGGTAGCCACGGCATGCACCATGTGGGCGATCTGCATGTCGCCACGCAGGTACTCCAGACCCGGCACCAGCTTGTCCAGCACCAGGCCCGAGGCCACGACGATCAGGCCGAGGAAGAACACGCCACCCCAGAACAGCACCTTCTCACCGGCGTTGAAGCGGTGCGAAGGGATCTCCTGGCCGGACAGCAGGCCGCCGCCCTTGACGAGCCAGGTGATGTCTTCCTTGCGGGGCAGGTTGTCCTTGATGAAGGTGAGGATCACGATCACCAGGGACACGGCAAACACCGGACCGGCAAAGTTGTGCAGGTTCTTCAGCACATAAGTCAGCCAACCGAACAGGGTGCCGCCGATGATGGGATGCAGGAAGTACTTGCCGAAGGCCATCACGATGCCCGACACCGCGAGGATGACGAAGGCGATGGCGTTGGCCCAGTGGGCAGCCCGCTCGAAGGCCGTGAAGCGCTCGATCTTGCGACCCGTCTCGGCCCCGTGCAGCTGCAGCGTGCCCTTGCGCCAGTAGAACAGGCCCACGGCCCCCAGTGCGATCAGCAGCAGCGCACCGCCGTAGGGGATGATCCAGTGGTTGCGCACCTGACGCCAGGCTTCGCCGGCGTTGGTGAGCATGGACCCCGGGTATTTCACGAAGGGCTGGATCAGGTTGCCGGCCTCGGGCGCCTGGCTGCGCGGCAGGCTGCTGTAGCCCGTCACGCCGGCACCGACCGCGCGCCACATGGGCGCATTGTTGCCGGGCTGCACGGCGGCGCGCTCGGCATTGGTCTGGGTGGCGTAGCCTGGCTCCTCACTGGCATCCGGCTTCACATCGAAGATGTTCTGGCCCTGGATGCCGCCTTGTGCCGGTGCCGCCTTGGCGGGCGGCTCGTCAAGCTTGAGTTTGTCCTGCTGCGCCTGGGCCGTACCCACCCAGGCCAAGGCCGTCAGAAAAGCCACTGCAAGAACTTTTTTCATGAGGTGTCCGTTCTTCAGTTGACCCGGTTGTACTCGTTCTGGCCGTACTGGCCGCGTGCCTTGAGCTTGGTCTCCCAGCTGGCCTTGTCACCGGGCTTCCAGCCCGGATCGACATAGGCCTTGCCGGTGCCGTTGTAGGACGGAGCGTCCGACTTGGCGCCGGCCAGCGACTGGTCCACCTCGCCGCAGGCGGCGAGCAGGAAGGCGGCGGATGCAACGATCAGGATTTACTTCATGACTTGGCTCCTGCGGGTTTGCCAGCCTGGCGCGAACCGTAGGCGGTGCCCCAGCCCCAGACCTCGGCGCCCTTGCCGCGCTGCAGCACACGGGTGCGGAAGATGTCGGCCACCATGTCGCCGTCACCGGCGAGCAGGGCCTTGGTCGAGCACATCTCGGCGCAGGCCGGCAGCTTGCCTTCGGCGAGGCGGTTACGGCCGTATTTCTCGAACTCGGACTGGCTGCCGTGGGCTTCGGGACCGCCGGCGCAGAAGGTGCACTTGTCCATCTTGCCGCGCACGCCGAAGGTGCCCTGCGAGGGGAACTGCGGTGCGCCGAAGGGGCAGGCATAGGAGCAGTAGCCGCAGCCGATGCAGATGTCCTTGTCGTGCAGCACCACACCCTCGTCGGTGCGGTAGAAGCAGTTGACCGGGCAGACGGCCATGCAGGGCGCATCGCTGCAGTGCATGCAGGCCACCGAGATCGATTTCTCGCCGGGAACGCCGTCGTTGAGGGTGACCACGCGGCGGCGGTTCACGCCCCAGGGCACCTCGTGCTCGTTCTTGCAGGCGGTGACACAGCCGTTGCACTCGATGCAGCGCTCGGCGTCACAAACAAATTTCATACGTGCCATGACGTGTCTCCTTACGCTTTCTCGATCTGGCAGATGGTGGTCTTGGTTTCCTGCATCATGGTCACGATGTCGTAACCATAGGTGGTCGCCGTGTTGACCGCTTCACCGCGCACGATGGGGGCTGCGCCCTTGGGGTAGTAGGACAGCATGTCCGCACCCTGCCAGCGGCCCGAGAAGTGGAAGGGCATCCAGACCGTGTCGGGCCCGACGCGTTCGGTCACCAGGGCCTGCACGTTGATGCGCGCGCCGGTGGGCGTGCTCATCCACACGCGCTCGCCGTTGCGGATGCCGCGCTCGGCAGCAGCCTTGGGGTTGATCTCCACGAAGGCTTCCTGCTGCAGCTCGGCCAGCCAGGGGTTGGCACGGGTCTCCTCGCCGCCGCCCTCGTACTCGACCAGACGGCCGGAGGACATGATGAGCGGGAACTTCTCGTGCATCTTGTCGGCCACGTTTTTCTGCTGCAGCGACTTGTAGAGGATGGGCAGGCGCCAGCGGTTCTTCTGGTCGTCGTGCGTCGGGTACTTGGCCATCAGGTCCGGGCGGGTGCCGTAGACCGGTTCGCGGTGCTGCGGCACCGGATCGGGGAAGTTCCAGACCACGGCGCGGGCCTTGGCGTTGCCGAAGGGGTGGCAGCCGTGGTTCTTCATGAACACGCGGATCAGGCCGCCCGAGGGATCGGTCTTCCAGTTCTTGCCTTCGGCGGCCTTGGCCTCGGCCTCGGTGAGTTCGCCCCACCAGCCCAGCTTCTTGAGCAGCACGTGGTCCAGTTCGGGATAGCCGGTGGTGATGTCGGCGCCGAGCGAGTGCGAGCCGTTCTCGGCCAGCAGGCTCTTGCCCTCACGTTCCACGCCGAAGTTGGCGCGGAAGTTGCCGCCGCCGTCCATGACGTGCTTGGAGGTGTCGTACAGGTTGGGCGAACCCGGGTGCTTGAGCTCGGGCGTGCCGTAGCAGGGCCAGGGCAGGCCGAAGTAGTCGCCGGACATGTCGTAGCCGGTCTCCTTGTCCACCACCTTGCCCTTGCACTTGAGCGTCTTCACGTCGAAGGCGTTCATGTGGCGCATATGGGCCTTGAGACGCTCGGGGCTCTGGCCGGTGTAGCCGATGGTCCAGACGCTGCGGTTGATCTCGCGCAGGATGTCCTCGGGCATGGGCTCGTCCATGCCCTTGACCTTCTGCATCTTGTAGTTCTTGGACAGCTCCTTGGCGAAGCCGAGCTTCTCGGCCAGCTGGTGCATGATCATGTGGTCGCTGCGACTCTCCCACAGCGGCTCGATGACCTTCTCGCGCCACTGGATCGAGCGATTGGAAGCGGTGCAGGAACCGCTGGTCTCGAACTGGGTGGCTGCCGGCAGCAGGTAGACCGCGCGGTTGGGGTTGAGGTCTTCCGGCTTGCCGGGCATGGCCGCCATGGCGGCGGTGGCCGACGGGTAGGGATCCACCACGACCAGCAGGTCCAGCTTGTCCATGGCGCGCTTCATCTCCAGACCACGGGTCTGGGAGTTGGGCGCATGGCCCCAGTAGAAGACGCCGCGCAGGTTGTTGTCCTGATCGATCAGCTCGTTCTTCTCGAGCACGCCGTCGATCCAGCGCGAGACGGTGATGCCGGGCTTGGTCATCATCGCGGGCGAGGCGTACTGGCTCTTGATCCACTCGAAGTCCACGCCCCAGACGTTGGCGAAGTGCTTCCAGGAACCTTCGGCGATGCCGTAGTAGCCGGGCAGCGAGTCAGGGTTGGGGCCGACGTCGGTCGCACCCTGCACGTTGTCGTGGCCGCGGAAGATGTTGGTGCCGCCGCCGGACTTGCCGACGTTGCCCAGGGCCAGCTGCAGGATGCAGGAAGCACGCACCATGGCGTTGCCGATGGTGTGCTGGGTCTGGCCCATGCACCAGACGATGGTGCCCGGGCGGCTGTCGGCCAGCATCTTGGCGACCTTGGCCATCTGGGCCTCGGGCACGCCGCAGGCCTCTTCCACCGCGGCCGGCGTCCACTTGGCCATGACGTCCTTCTTGACGTCCTCCATGCCGTAGACGCGGTCGTTGATGTACTTCTTGTCTTCCCAGCCGTTCTTGAAGATGTGGTACAGCAGGCCGAACAGGAAGGGGATGTCGGTGCCGGAGCGGATGCGCACGTACTCGTCGGCCTTGGCCGCAGTACGCGTGAAGCGCGGGTCGACCACGATCATCTTGCAGCCCGTTTCCTTGGCGTGCAGCATGTGCAGCAGGCTGACCGGGTGGGCTTCGGCGGCGTTGGAGCCGATGTACA
>JAYNNS010000036.1:0-2586 GCA_038112835.1 Curvibacter sp.
GCGCTGACAACGTGCTGTCCGGACATACCATGGCGTAGTTCTACGTAATGGCGGCCGCACAGGAAATCTGCTGTGCCCGGTGCCAGCGGTGCCGGCGGAGGCCTGGCGCTGGTCTCTGCGCGGCTGCACGCCGCGCTCGCGTGCTCAGCGGCCGTAGGAGGGCGCGGACTGTGTGGGCCAGGCCGCCCACAAGGCCGCGCCGAGGATGAGCGCGCCGCCCACCAGCGTGCGTGTCTCCAGCTGTGCCGCCCCCATGAGCACGGACGACACGCTGGCAAACACCACTTCGGTGAGCATGATGAGCGCGGTCGTGGCTGCCGGCAGTCGGGCCGCGCCGTACTGCAGGCCGAGGTTGGCGAACAGGAAAGCCGCGCTCGTGCCCAGCACCAGCAGCAGCCAGCCGGCGGCTGGTGCCGGCGGCCCGTAGGCCAGGCCCAGCGTCTGGGCCCCGCCCGCGGCCGCGGCCGCCAGCAGGGCGCCGCCGCCGAACATGGCGACCATGCGGGCCTCCTCGGCCGTGTCGCGCAGGCGGCGCAGCAGCACATTGGTCAGCGCGAAGGCCAGGCCGCCCATGAGGGCCAGCCAGTCCGGCAGGCTGGCGGGCAGGGGCCAGGGCGAGTCGGGCGTCTTGAGCACCACGACCACGCCGAGCAGCGCGAGCAGCAGTCGCGCCAGCGCGTGCAGCGTGGGACGCTCGTCAAGCAGCGCCCAGGCCAGCAGCACCGACCAGGCTGGCATGAGGTAGAACAGCAGCACCACGCGCACCACGTCACCCACGGTCACGGCCCAGTTGAAGCCCACGTTGGTCAGGCCGGCCGCCGCCAGCAGCAGCCACAGCAGCGGGTGCCGCAGGAAATGGCGCCAGGCGCCAGGCCGCCAGGCCAGCAGGACCGCACCGGCCAGTGCATAGATGCCGAAGGTGGCCCACAGCGGGTGCAGGCCCGCGGCCTCGAGCAGGCGGAAGGGATACCAGGAGACGCCCCAGACGAAGGCGTTGAGCACCAGGGCCCAGGCGGCCAGCGGTGCGGCGTTCACTGCTGGCTGCGGTTGGCGCGGCGGCGTTTCCACCAGTGAGCCACGAGCCAGATCGCCAGGATGCCCAGCAGGGCGAAGATGCCGTGCTGGAACTGGCGCAGCACACCGAACATCCAGTCCCAGTTCTGGGCGCCGAAGTAGCCCAGGTAGACCCAGATGGGCACGCTGATGATGGCGGCGAAGCCGTCCATGAGGAACCAGGTGGCAAAGCTCACGCGGTGGCTCATGCCGGCCGAGAAGAAGACGGGGGTGCGCAGCCCGGGCAGGAAGCGGGCCACGAACATCACCCACTTGCCGTATTTGTGGAAGGCGTCCTGCGCCTTGGCGAAGCGCTCCGGCGTCAGGATGCGGCGAAAGCCCGGCAGGCGCTGGATGCGCTGGCCGTAGACCCGGCCCAGCACGAACATCAGCCCGTCGCCGATCAGCACGCCGGCCATGCCCACGGCGAACATGGTGTGCACATTGGCGTGGCCCAGGCCGGCGATCACGCCGCCGGTCACCAGGGTCACGTCCTCGGGGATGGGCACGCCGAAGCCGCAGATCAGCAGCATCACGAAGACGGCGAGGTAGCCGTATTCGGTGAAGATGGGCATCAGGAGCTCGAAGACTTCCATGGAGGGGCGGATAACAAAGGCGGCCCGAAATCCGGGCCGCGCGCCAGTGTAAAGCATTTGTTTTCCAGCCCCGGCGTGGGCATATTTTGCTGGCAAACTCGCGGCTATGCCCCGTCCGATCCAGGCCCTGATCCATCCCGATGCGCTGCGCCACAACCTGGCGCGTGCGCGCCAGTCCAGCCCCGATGCGCGGATCTGGGCCGTGGTCAAGGCCAATGCCTACGGGCATGGCATCGAGCGCGCCTTCGAAGGCCTGCGCGGCGCCGACGGTTTTGCCCTGCTGGACCTGGCCGAGGCCGAGCGCCTGCGCGCGCTGGACTGGCGCGGCCCCATCCTGCTGCTCGAGGGTGTGTTCGAGCAGCGCGACCTGGAGCTGTGCTCGCGCCTGGGTCTGTGGCACGTGGTGCACTGCGAGGAGCAGATCGACATGCTGGCCATGCACAAGACGCATGCGCCGCACCGGGTCTTCCTCAAGATGAACAGCGGCATGAACCGCCTGGGCTTCCGGCCCGCGCAGTACCGCGCCGCCTGGACCCGGCTCAATGCACTGCCGCAGGTGGACGAGATCTCGCTCATGACCCATTTCAGCGACGCCGACGGCCCGCGCGGCGTGGTCGCGCAGGTCGAGGCCTTCGAGACCACCACGCGCGACCTGCCGGGCGAGTGCTCGCTGAGCAACAGCGCGGCCATCCTGCGCCACATGGGGCCGCAGGCCGCCGCGCGCGTGCGCTCGGACTGGATCCGCCCCGGCATCCTGCTCTACGGCGCCTCGCCCGACCACCCCGAGCACAGCGCGGCCGACTGGGGCCTGCAGCCTGCCATGAGCCTGCGCTCGCGCATCGTCGGCGTGCAGCAGCTGCAGCCGGGCGACACGGTGGGCTATGGCAGCGCCTACACCGCCGAAATCGGCTCGATGAAAATGCGCGAAGAGATCGAC
>JAYNNS010000036.1:2596-11230 GCA_038112835.1 Curvibacter sp.
AGCGTGGGCTACGGCTCGATCTACACGGCCTCCGTGCCGCAGCGCATCGGCATCGTCGCCTGCGGTTATGCCGACGGCTATCTGCGCGCCAGCGCCGGCAGCGCCGAGGGCGGCACGCCCGTGCTGGTCGATGGCGTGCGCACGCGCACCGTGGGCCGCGTGAGCATGGACCTGCTCACCGTCGATCTGACGCCGCTGCCGCAGGCCGGCATCGGTTCCGAGGTGACGCTCTGGGGACGGGCGGCCAGCGGCGCCGTACTGCCCATCGACGAGGTGGCCGCCGCCGGCGGCAGCGTGGGCTACGAGCTCATGTGCGCGCTGGCCGCGCGCGTGCCGGTGGAGCTGGCGGCATGAAGTATGTGCCGATCCCGATCGCCATGCTGCCCGTGGGCAAGCCGCTGCCCGTCAATGTCTGGAACGCCGAGGGCGTGCTGCTCCTGCGCAAGGGCCAGCCCATCGTCTCCGAGCAGCACCGCGACAAGCTCTACGCGCACAACGCATCGACCACCGAGAGCGAGGCCCAGGCCTGGCAGCGCTCCTACGAGCGCATGGTGCACACCCTGCTCATGGAGGGCGTGGCCGTGGACGACATCGCGCGCATGCCCATGCCCAGCGCGATCCGCGAGCGTGACTACCACACGGGCGAGCAGCTCAACGGCGGCTGGCTGGATCTGCAGGAGGTGCTGCGCGGCATCCTCTACCAGGGCGGCCTGGCGCTCAATCCGCTGGCGCGGCTGGCCGCGCTGGAGAACAAGGCGCGCGCCCTGCTCAAGGCCGACCCGGACGACAGCCTGTTCTGCCTGTTCCAGGCCCTGGCCGACAGTTCGCTGGGCTACTGTGCCACGCACGCGCTGCTGTCGGCCTGCATCTGCGAACTCGCGGCGGAGAAGCTGGGCCTGAACGAGCAGCAGCGCCAGTCGCTCATGAGCGCGGCGCTGACCATGAACATCGGCATGGCGCGCGAGCAGGATGTGCTGGCCCGCCAGAGCCATGTGCCCACGCCCGAGCAGCGCCAGCTGATCAAGGAGCATCCCGAGCTCAGCCTCAAGATCCTGGTCTGGCTGGGCATCGAGGACGTGGAGGAGCTCGATCTCGTGCGCTGGCACCACCAGCCCGAGTCGACCGAAGGCCTGCCGCACAACCTGCAGGCGCGCCGGCTGCTCAACATGACCGACATCTTCGTGGCCAAGATGGCTGCCCGCCGGACGCGCGATGCGCTGTCGCCCATCGAATCGGCCAAGTCCATCTACCTGCAGACGGAGCAGGATGTCACGGCCTCGGTCGGCGCCGCGCTCACGGCCGCCATCGGCTTCTACCCGCCGGGCACCTATGTGCGCATGGCCAGTGGCGAGACCGCGGTGGCGGTGCAGCGCGGCCTGCGCGCCAACACGCCCTGGGTCATCCCCATCATCGACCGCAACGGCATGCCCAGCTTCAACTACCACTGCCTGGACACCGGGGACCCGGCCCACGCGATCGCCGCGCCCGTGCTGTTTCGCGGCGGCAAGGTGGCGGTCAATGTCGAGCGTGTGCGACGCGCCCGCGACAAGATCCGGCGCTGAGCGGTCTCAGCCGAGCCGGATCAGCACCGCGCCCGCGCAGACCAGCGCGGCGCAGCCCAGCTGCAGCCGGCCCAGGCCCTCGCGCAATACAAGCGCCGCGATCAGCGCGGCGAAGACGATGGATGTCTCGCGCAAGGCGGCCACGCTGGCGATCGGGGCCTGCACCATGGCCCAGAGCACCAGGCTGTAGGCACCCAGCGTGCCGGCCCCGCCGAGCAGCAGCACGCGCGCGCTGTAGCTGGCCGCGCGCAGCACGGTCCGCCCGCGCGCGGCCAGCAGCACGGGCAGCATGAAG
Source organism: Curvibacter sp. (assembly GCA_038112835.1). Lineage (GTDB taxonomy): Bacteria > Pseudomonadota > Gammaproteobacteria > Burkholderiales > Burkholderiaceae_C > Hylemonella. The sequence continues at coordinate 4,454 of JAYNNS010000036.1, forward strand.
AGGGCCGTGAGTGCGAACAGCCAGGTGGTGTAGGCCAGGGCGTGGCCGGCCAGACGCACGCCCTGGCCGTCGGCCAGGGTGTAGAGCGCGATCACGGCCGCGTTGGCCAGGGCGGCCAGCAGGGCGCCCGGATGCTGCAGGCCCTGACGCCAGGCGCCCCCGGCCAGGGCCAGCACCCCGGTGCAGATGAGCGCGATGCCCAGCCAGCCCAGGGGCGCAGGCAACTCGTGCAGCCACAGCGCCGCTGCCGCTGCCGTGAGCACGGGCGCGCTGCCGCGCATCAGCGGATAGGCCAGGCCCAGGCCCGTGCCCTGGTAGGCGCGCGCCACCAGCGCGAAATAAAGCACGTGGATCAGCCCGGAGGCGAACAGGAAGGGCCAGCTCGCCGGCGCGGGCAGGGGCAGTATGAAGAGCAGGGGCAGGGCGCACAGCGCGGCGCCGCAGACCACCTGCCACGAAGCGGCGAGCTTGTCGGCGCTGGCGCGCACCGCGGCGTTCCAGCCTGCATGCAGCAGGGCCGAGAACAGCACGACGGCCAGGACTTCGGTGGACATGTCAGTGAGCTACTGCGGATGAGGAGCTTGAAACGTGGCGCATGAAGAAGCCAAATCGCGGAACGCCGTGGAATCGGCTTGGCCGGGCCACTGGCGTTGCCCCCTTGCAAGGGGGGCTGAGAACTGCGGCTCCCGGCCTGCCTGCGCAGGCCTGGACAGGTCGAAGAGCCTCGGCCTCTGGACGAGGCCCCGCGGCGATCAGCGAACGAAGGGAGCGGAGCCTGGGGGTCATCTTTTCCTCAGGCCCAGGGCCATGACCGCGCCGACCACGATGAGCGCGCCCGCCACCTGTACGGGCGCGATGCGCTGGCCCAGCAGGGCCCAGGCCAGCACGAGCGCGGCCACGGGCTCCACGTTCATGATGGGCGAGCTGCCCACCACGCCCAGCTTGGGCAGCAGCGTGAACATGATGGTGAAGGCCGTGCCGTAGCACAGCGTGAGGCCGACCAGGCCCCACCAGCCGGCCGCCGCCTGCGGCAGGTGCAGACCGCCCTGCAGCGGCAGCACCAGCAGCGCGAGCAGGCCTACCAGCGTCATGGTGACGGTGGTGCGCAGGCGGCCATCCACGCCCGCGGCCTCGTGCTGGGTGCAGACCAGGGCCGCGCCGAACACGGCGGCGGCCAGCAGGGCGAAGGCCACACCCGCGCCGATGCGGCTCCACTGCCCTGCCGTGCCCAGGCCCGAGGCCGCCCCGAAGACATCGAGCGCCAGCGCCAGGCCGATGAGCAGCACGGGCATGGCCAACAGCACCGCGCGCTCGGGCCGGTGGCGGTAGAACAGCCAGGCGAAGAGCGCGGTCCACAGCGGATAGGTGTTGAAGGTCAGCAGGGCCAGGGCCACGGGCAGGCGCGCCACCGCGGCGTACAGGCTCAGGCTCTGCACCGCCACCAGCCCGCTGATGAGCAGCAGGAAGCCGCGCTGGCGTCGCGTCACCGTGAGCGGCACGCGCTGTTGCCAGACGATCAGACCGACGACGAAGGCCGTGATCAGGCTGCGCACCGTGACGGCGCTGGCCACGTCCAGGCCGTGGTTGAAGGCCAGGCGCGCGGCCACGTGGTTGGCGCCGAACAGGCAGGCCGTGAAAAGCAGGGTGAGGAAGGCGGCGCGGCTGGGCGCGCTGGAGGCGGAGGACATGCGGTGGCGAGCGGGGTCAGTAGAGCTGGCGCACGCGCGCCTGCAGGCGCGCCAGACCCAGCAGGATATCCGTGTTCGGCGTGGGCACGCCGGTGAGCTGGCCCAGCTCCTGCACCACGGTCACCAGCGCATCGAGCTCTACCGGCCGACCGGCCTCCACGTCCTGCAGCATGGAAGTCTTGAAGGCGCCGAGCTTGCGCGTGATCTCGTGCCGGTTCTCGGGCTGCTGGAAGATGGGGATGCCGATGCGCGCGCCGATCTCCTTGGCCTCGAGCATGATGCTGGAGATGAAGCCACGCACCAGCGGATCGTCGAGGATCTTGTCGGTGGTGGCGCCGGTGAGCGCGCTCACGGGATTGACCGTCATATTGCCCCAGAGCTTGTACCAGATGTCCTTCTGGATCTGGGCCGAGAGCTCGGTCTCGAAGCCGGCCTGCGTGAGCAGGGCCGCGAGCTGCTGCACGCGCGCGGTCTTCTGGCCCGACGGCTCGCCGATGATGAGACGGTTGCCGAAATGATGCCGCGCCAGGCCTGGCGCCAGCAGGGCGCTGCTGGCGTGCACCACGCCGCCGACGATGTGGGCGCCCGGGATGGCGGCCGCGATCTCGCCGCCCGGATCGACGGCCCTGAGCTGGGTGCCCGCAAACTTCTCGCCGAAGTCCTGGAAGAACCACCAGGGCACGCCGTTCATGGCCGTCAGCACCACGGTCTGCGGACCGAGCAGCGGCCGGATGTGGCACGCCACCTCGGCCAGGGCCGGCGCCTTGACGGCCAGCACCACGAGGTCCTGCACGCCCAGGGCCGCCGGGTCAGCGCTGGCCTGCACGGGCACGGCCAGGGTCTCGCGCTCGAACTGGCAGCGCAGGCCGTGCTGCTGCAGGGCTGCGAGCGTGGCGCCGCGCGCCACGACGCTGATCGTGCAGCCGGCCTGGCCCAGCCGGGTGCCGATCCAGGCCCCGATGGCCCCCGCGCCGTAGATGCAGACCTTGCCGAAATCCATGTGTTCTTGTCTCCCTCGCCGCAGGCCGGCATGTGCCGGGCCTGCGGCGGCGTGTGCCGGATCGTCAGGCGTCGGCGGTGAAGCCGATGGACTTGACGATGGGCGCCCACTTGGCCGTGTCCTGCTTGAGCAGTTCGACGAGCTCGGCCGGGTTGTTGGACATGGCTTCCAGGCCGAAGACGGCCAGGCCATCGACCACATCCTTGGCTGCCAGCGCGGCCTTGAGCGCGCTGTTCATGCGGCTCACGAGCGCCGCGTCGGCCTTGGGCGGCAGGAAGAAGGCGAACCACTCGCTGTGGGTCAGCTCCTTGAAGCCCTGTTCGGCGTAGGTGGGTACGTCGGGAGCGAAGCGGTTGCGCTTGGCGCCCGAGGTCGCCAGGATGCGGATCTTGCCCGTGGCCAGGTGCTGGGTGATGTCGCCGATGGGGCCGCTCACCGCCGCGATCTGACCGCCCAGCAGGTCCTGCATGGCGGGCTGGGTGCCGCGGTAGGCCGCGTGCTTGAGCTCGATGCCCGCGCTCTTGCCCAGCAGCGCGCCCACGAAGTGCGGCGTGGAGCCGGCGGCCGGCGAGCCGAAGTTGGCCTGCGTGGGGTTGGCCTTGGCCCAGCTCACGAACTCGGCCAGCGTCTTGACGCTGGCCGGCACCAGCGGGCCGACGGCGAAGCCGAAGTCGAACACGCAGGCCAGGGACACGGGCGTGACGTCGGCCACCGGGTCGTAGGGCAGCTTCTTGTAGATGTGCGGGTAGATGGTGAACATCGAGGTCGGCGACTGCAGCAGCTGGCTGCCGTCGGCCGGCTGGCCCTTGATGTACTGGATGGCGATCTGGCCGCCGGCGCCGGTCTTGTTCTCGACCACGACGGTCTTGGCGTAGGTGCCGGTCAGGCGCGTGCCCACACGGCGGCAGGTGTTGTCCGAGGTGCCACCGGCGGCGAAGCCGGTGACGATCTTCAGGTTCTCGATCTGGGCCTGGGCCCAGGCCTGCTGGCCGATGGCGGCCAGCAGCGCGGCGGCGCCGGTGGACTGGACGAAGTGGCGGCGTTGGATGCTCATGTCGGTCTCCTAGGGGTTGCTCGGTGAGCGGGTTTCAGGAATCATCGCGCAGCCAGGTCACGGGCCCGGAATGGGTGACCGCGCCCTGATGCGCCGGTTGTACTAAGCGTGCATATTTTTCCAGCAGACCGCCCCGGGCGACCCCCGTGTTTACCTTGAGTCCGGCCAGGCGCTGCGCCAGCGCATCCGCCGACAGTTCCACCGTGATGCTGCGGGTGGGTGCGCGGGCATCGATGGCGATCATGTCCCCGTCACGCAGTGCGGCGATCGGCCCCCGGTCGGCGGCTTCGGGCCCGGCGTAGCCGATGCACAGGCCGCGCGTGGCGCCGGAAAAACGTCCATCCGTCAGCAACGCCACCTTGTCGCCCATGCCCTGGCCGTAGAGCAGGGCCGTGATGCCCAGCATCTCGCGCATGCCCGGGCTGCCCTTGGGACCTTCGTTGCGGATGACGATCACGTCGCCCGGCTGGTAGCGCAGGGCCTGCACGGCGGCCTGGGCCTCTTCCTCGGACTCGAAGACGCGCGCCGGGCCGCGGTGCACCAGGGTCTGGAGGCCGGCGGTCTTGAGCAAGGCGCCGTCCGGGCAGAGGTTGCCCTTGAGGACCGCGAGTCCCCCGTCCTTCGAGAGGGCGTCTTCGAAGCGGCGCACGACCTGGCCATCGGGGTCGTTCGCATCCGCAATTTCCTCGGCCAGCGAGCGGCCGGTCCAGGTCCGCGTCTCGCCGTGCAGGTGGCCGCTGCGCAGCAGCTCACGCAGGATGACGGCGGTGCCGCCGATGTAGTAGACGTCGCGCGCCAGGTACTTGCCGCCCGGGCGCAGGTCGGCGATCAGCGGCGTGCGCGCGAAGACCTCGGCCACATCGTCGAGGTGGAAGGGGATGCCGGCCTCGTGCGCGATGGCCGGCAGGTGCAGCGCCGCGTTGGTGGAGCCACCGGTGGCCGAGACCACGGCGCAGGCGTTCTCCAGGGCCTGGCGCGTGACGATGTCGCGCGGCAGCGGCGCTTCACCCATCACCGCCTTCATGAGCTGCTTGCCCGCGCGACGCATGAGCGGCGCGCGTTCGCTGAAGACCGCGGGCACCATGCTGGAACCGATGGGCGCCAGGCCCAGGGCCTCGGACACCATGCCCATGGTGTTGGCGGTGAACTGGCCGGCGCAGGCGCCGGCCGTCGGCAGGCAGGCGCGGCTGATGGCGTCGAGTTCGGCGTGCGTGGCGTCGCCCGCCAGCACCTTGCCGATGGTCTCGTAGGTGTCGACCACGTTGAGGTCGCGTCCGTCCGGGCCCGGCGTCTGGCCCGGCAGGGCCGAGCCGCCGTGCACGAAGACGCTGGGCACGTTGCAGCGCACCATGCCCATCATCAGGCCGGGCAGGTTCTTGTCGCAGGCGCCGATGCCGAAGATGCCGTCCCACTGGTGGCCGCGCACCGAGGCTTCCACGCTGTCGGCGATGAGCTCGCGCGAGATCAGCGAGAAGCGCATGCCCGAGTGCGCCATGGTCAGGCCGTCCGACACCGAGACCACCGGACACTCGTGCGGCGTGCCGCCGCCGGCGTAAATGCCGGTCTTGGCGTGCTGGGCCTGGTCGCGCAGGTTGAGGTTGCAGGGGCTCATTTCGCCGCCGGTGTGGAAGACCCCGATGTGCGGACGCGCGATGTCCTCCTCGTCCTGGCCCAGCGCGTGCAGGAAGCTGCGGGTGGTGGCGCGGATCGTGCCCTCGTAGAGGGTGGCGGAGCGGAATTTCTTTTTGTCAGTCATGCATGCATCCTGGGTTCATCCGGCATTGAGGTGCAGGCCATTGTCCAGGGGGATCACCGTGCCCGTCATACCGGGTGCGCGTTCGGTGAGGAAACAGGCCAGCGCGGCCACCTCCTCGGGCTGCGACACGCGCCGCAGCGGCGAGCTGGCGGTCTGCACCTGCAGCACCTCGGTGTGGCGTGCGGCGTCGAGCACGCGGCTGGGCAGGCCGCCGTCGACGAAGCCCGGTGCGATGGCGTTCACGCGGACCTGGGGGCCGAGGGCGCGCGCCAGTGCCAGCGTGAGCGTGTTCACCGCGCCCTTGGAGGCCGCATAGGCCATGGACGAGCCGCGCCCGATCAGGCCGCCGATGGACGAGATGTTGACCACGCTGCCGCGGCCGCTGGCCTTCAGGGCCGGCGCGCAGGCGCGGGTCATGCGGTACAGGCCCACGGTGTTCACGTCGTAGGTGCGGTGGAATTCCTCCGGGCTCAGGGCGTCGAGGTCCGTGTGCGGGATGAAGCGTGTGGTGCCCGCGCAGTTGATCAGCGCGTCGATGCGGCCGAATGTCTGCAGCGCGCCCTGCACGAAGGCGGCACAACTCTCGTCCTGGCTCACGTCCAGGTGCAGCAGCAGCGGACGCACGCCATGCGCCTCGCATTCGGTGGCCACGTCGAGCAGGGCCACGCGGTTGGCCTCGTCGAGCCAGCTCAGCGCCAGGTCCCAGCCATGGGCCGCGAACTCGCGCGCGCAGGCGGCACCGATGCCGGTGGCGGCGCCGGTGATGAGGCAGACGGGACGGAGGCTGGACATGGGGCGGACAGAGTCCACCAAGCTTAAGCGAGGAGCGTTGCAGGCCCGAAACAGTGGTGGGGATTGGGTGGCTGTAATTCCATACAGTATTGAGGTAGGATCTCTGCCATGGCCAAGGAAAAAACCCTCTACAGCTGCAACGAGTGCGGTGGCACCAGCCCCAAGTGGCTGGGCAAGTGTCCGCACTGCAATGCCTGGACCGCACTGGTCGAGACCGTGGCCGAGAGCACGGCTCCCGCGAAGAACCGTTTCGCCGCGCTGGCCAGGACGGCCGAGGTCGCCACCCTGGCCGACATCGAGGCCTCCGACGTGGACCGCACGCCCACGGGCCAGGACGAGCTGGATCGCGTGCTGGGCGGTGGCATCGTCGAGGGGGGCGTGGTGCTGATCGGCGGCGACCCGGGCATCGGCAAGTCCACGCTGTTGCTGCAGGCGCTGGATGCGCTGCAGCGCGCGGGCCACAAAACCCTCTACGTCACGGGCGAGG
>JAYNNS010000036.1:11240-13990 GCA_038112835.1 Curvibacter sp.
TCCGAGCCTGCGCCGGCAGGCTCAGAGCCGCGGGGCTCAGCCCCCTCAGGGGGCAGAGAGCGACACGGAGTGAGCGAACGTGGGGGAACTCTATACGTCACGGGCGAGGAGAGCGGGGCGCAAGTGGCCCTGCGCGCGCGCCGCCTGGGGCTGGATGGCTCGCAGGTGCAGGTGCTGGCCGAGATCCAGCTCGAGAAGATCCTGGCCACGCTGGAGGCCCAGCAGCCGGCCATTGCCGTGATCGATTCCATCCAGACCGTGTATTCCGAGCAGCTGACCTCGGCCCCGGGCTCGGTGGCCCAGGTGCGCGAGTGCGCGGCCCACCTCACCCGTGCGGCCAAGGCCGGCGGCACGGCCATCGTGCTCGTGGGCCACGTCACCAAGGAGGGCGCGCTGGCCGGTCCGCGCGTGCTCGAGCACATGGTGGACACGGTGCTCTACTTCGAGGGCGACACGCACAGCAGCTTCCGTCTGATCCGTGCCATCAAGAACCGCTTTGGCGCCGTCAACGAGATCGGCGTCTTCGCGATGACGGAGAAGGGCCTGAAGGGCGTGAGCAACCCCAGCGCCATCTTTCTCAGTCAGCACGCCGAGCCCGTGCCCGGCAGCTGCGTGATGGTCACGCTCGAAGGCACGCGCCCCATGCTGGTCGAGATCCAGGCCCTGGTGGACAACGGTGGGCCCAGCCCGCGCCGCCTCTCCGTGGGCCTGGAACGCGACCGCCTGGCCATGCTGCTGGCCGTGCTGCACCGTCATGCCGGTGTGGCCTGCCTGGACCAGGACGTCTTCGTCAACGCCGTCGGCGGCGTGCGCATCAGCGAACCGGCGGCCGACCTGGCCGTGATGCTGGCTATCACTTCTTCGCTGCGCGGTCGCGCCCTGCCCAAGGGTTTCCTGGCCTTTGGTGAAGTGGGCCTGGCCGGCGAGGTGCGGCCTGCACCGCGCGGGCAGGAGCGCCTCAAAGAAGCCGCCAAGCTGGGCTTCTCCGTCGCCATCGTGCCCAAGGCCAATGCGCCCAAGAAGGCCATCGAAGGGCTGACCATCCATGCGGTGGAGCGGGTGGAGGAGGCGCTGCAGGTGCTGCGGACGCTGGAGTGATTCCTACAATGAGCGGCTCATACAGGAGCCGCCATGTCCCCAGCACTTACCCTTGATCTTGCCCGTGACCTGATTGCCCAGGCCATGGCCCATGCCACCCAGAACTTCAAGAAGCCTGTCTGCGTCTCGGTCTGTGACGCCACGGGCCTGCTGCTGGCCTTCGTGCGCATGGACGGTGCGCCGGTGCGCAGCGTGGCGATCTCGCAGGGCAAGGCCTACAGCGCCGCGCGCATGGGCGTGACCACGCAGGCGGTGCTCGAGCGCCTGCACCGTGAGCAGATCGAGATCGGCTACTTCTGCGACCCGCTGCTCACGGCCCTGCCCGGCGGCTCGCCGCTCAAGGACAAGGAGGGCGTGCTGCGTGGCGCCATCGGCGTCAGCGGCCTGACCTCGGCCGAGGACCAGCAGGTCACGGACTTCATTGCCAGCAAGTTCGCGGCATGAGCCTGGTGCGCCTGCCCTCGGGTGAGCAGGTGCCGGCCCTGGGCCAGGGCACCTGGTACATGGGTGAGGACCGCAGCGCGCGCAAGGCCGAGGTCGAGGCCCTGCAGCTCGGTCTGGACCTGGGCCTGACGCTGATCGACACGGCCGAGATGTACGCCGAAGGCGGCGCCGAAGAGGTGGTAGGCGAGGCCATCACAGGCCGCCGCGACGAAGTCTTTCTGGTCAGCAAGGTCTATCCGCACAACGCTTCACGCCAGGGGGTCATCGCCGCCTGCGAGCGCAGCCTCAAACGCCTCAGGACCGACCGCATCGACCTCTACCTGCTGCACTGGCGCGGGCCACACCCGCTGGCCGGGACCGTGGCCGGCTTCGAGGCCCTGCAGCGCGCGGGCAAGATCCGCCACTGGGGCGTGAGCAACCTCGATCTGGACGATATGCGCGAACTCATGGCCGTGCCCGGCGGCGGCGCCTGTGCCGCCAACCAGCTGCTCTACAACCTGGGGCGTCGCGGCATCGAATGGGAGCTACTGCCCTGGCAACGCGAGCGTGGCATGCCGGTCATGGCCTATTCGCCCATCGAGCAGGCGCGCCTGTTGCGCCAGCCGGGGCTGAAGGACTTCGCGCAGCGTCACGGCATGTCGCCGGCCCAGGCGGCGCTGGCCTGGTTGCTGGGGCAGGAAGGCGTGATCGCCATTCCCAAATCGGGCAGTGCGGCTCATGTGCGGGACAACGCCGCAGCGCGTGATCTCCGGCTTGACGCGGCCCAGCGGGCCGAGCTGGACCGCTGGTACCCACCACCCACAGGGCCTTCCGCCCTCGACATGCTCTGAGACAATCGAGGCCATGTCTTTACAGAAAATCCTGATTCCGATTGGTGCTGTGGTGCTGGTGGTGGCTGGTTACCAGGGCGCGGGTTGGGGCGGCGTGGCCTTTGCTGTGGGCGCCCTCATGCTCTGGCTGATGCTGCACTTCACGCGCCTCATGACCATCCTCAACCGCGCGGCCGACAGCCCGTTGGGTTATGTGGGCAGTGCGGTGATGCTGCAGGCCAAGCTCAAGCCCAAGATGACGCTGATGCACGTGATTGCCATGACGCGCTCACTGGGCGAACAGATCAGCCCGGCCGGGGCCCAGCCCGAGCAGTTCCGCTGGACCGACCCCTCGGACGCCTCGGTCACCTGCGATTTTGCGGAGGGCAAGCTGGTGCG
>JAYNNS010000037.1:0-7926 GCA_038112835.1 Curvibacter sp.
TCGCGCAGCTGTCGGTGATAGCCGCGGCATGAGCGCTCGCCAGCGTGCTGGCTTTCCCGAGCGACTGGACCGTCCGGACGTTGCATCGGCCCGGGCGCGGGCCACAGCGGCTCCCGTGGCGCGTAGCGCGCCCGCCCCCGCACGTGACACGATGGCCCTGCGTGTGCCGCAGGCCCCGTCCATCCCCCAGGGCCTGGGGCTGGATTCGCAGGCCGTGCGCCTGGCCATGGTGCACAAGCTGGCGGCCCAGGGTATCAAGGACGGTCGCGTGCTCGATGCGATGAGGCGGGTGGAGCGACACCGCTTCGTCGACACGGCGCTCGCGCCCCAGGCCTACGAGGACACCAGCCTGCCCATCGGCCTGGGCCAGACCATCTCCAAGCCCAATGTGGTGGCGCGCATGATCGAGTTGCTGCTCGCCGGACACGACCCGGCGCGTGGCCCGCGCATGGGGCGCGTGCTGGAGATTGGCACCGGCTGCGGCTACCAGGCGGCGGTGCTGAGCCTGGTGGCGCAAGAGGTCTACAGCATCGAGCGCCTGCGCGGCCTGCATGAAAAGGCGCGCGAGAACCTGCGCCACTTCCGCCTGCCCAATGTGCACCTGCTCTTCGGCGACGGCATGCAGGGCTATGCGCGCGGCGCACCCTATGCGGGCATCATCGCTGCCGCCGGTGGCGAGGCCGTGCCCCATGCCTGGATCGAGCAGCTCGCGGTGGGTGGGCGCCTAGTGGCGCCTGTGGCCCGGACGGCCGGTGCGGCGCAGGCTCTGCTGGTGCTGGATAAAACCCCCACAGGTGTGCAGCACTCCTTGCTTGAGGCGGTGCACTTTGTCCCTCTAAAATCGGGCATCGCTTGAAGGAGATCACCCCCATGACGGATACGACGCGACGCTCTGGACTGGCGGCCCTGCTGCTGGCGGGCACGATGCTGCTCGCCGCCTGTGGCACCGGTCCCGGGACCGCGCCCGTCGAGGACCGGCGCACACCGGCTGCCCGTCCCGTGCTCGACCCCAACACCACGGCCGTTCGCCAGCCGCCCGGCTTCGAGAACGCCGGCAAGCCCGGCTACTACACCGTCAAGCCCGGCGAGACCCTGATCCGTATCGGCTTGGAGACGGGGCAGAACTGGAAGGACATCGCGGCCTGGAACAACCTGGAGCAACCCAACCAGATCAGCGTAGGCCAGGTGCTGCGTGTGATCCCGCCCACGGCTCCGCAGGCGGCCGCCGAGAGCACGGGCGTCGTGACGCGCCCCATCGGTTCGGGCAGCATCGCCTCCACCCAGGTGCAACCGGGCCAGGCGTCCACGGCCGCCCGTTCCGGCCCTGCCGCCGCGGCACCCGCCACCGAGTCCGCCGCAGCCGGCGAGTCGGGGCTGAGCTGGGTCTGGCCCGTGCCCGGACCGGTGATCGCCGGTTTCGACGAGGTGAAGAACAAGGGCCTGGATCTGGGGGGCACGGCCGGCGAGCCCGTGCTGGCCGCGGCCGATGGCCGCGTGGTCTATGTCGGGGCCGGCCTGCGCGGCTACGGCAATCTCATCATCCTCAAGCACAACAACGTCTACCTGACGGCCTATGCCCACAACAAGACGTTGCTGGTCAAGGAAGACCAGGCCGTGCGCAAGGGCCAGAAGATCGCCGAGATGGGCAACAGCGATGCCGACCGCGTCAAGCTGCACTTCGAGGTGCGGCGCCAGGGCAAGCCGGTCGATCCGCTCAAATACCTGCCGCCGCGCTAGGCAGGAACCAGAAGCCGTGAGGAAACGCCATGCCCCGACGTACTCCACACGGCCCGCCTGCTGCGCGTCCGGAACCCCGGGTGCTCGATGACGGGGCGCCGCTGCCCGGTGCCACCGAGGCGGACGCGGTGCCGGCCGCCGTGACCGAGTTCAGCGGCGAATCGGGCGATGCCCTGACGGCCTACCTGCGCCAGGTGCGCCGTACCGAACTCTTCACCCCCGAGCAGGAATACGAGACCGCCATGCGCGCGCGCGCGGGCGATTTCGCCGCACGCCAGAGCATGAGCGAGCACAACCTGCGGCTCGTGGTCAGCATCGCCAAGCTCTACCTCGGTCGCGGCGTGCCCCTGTCGGACCTGATCGAGGAGGGCAACCTCGGTCTCATGCACGCGATCGAGAAATTCGAGCCCGAGCGCGGCTTCCGCTTTTCCACCTATGCCACCTGGTGGATACGCCAGGCCGTGGAACGGGCCCTGCAGCAGCAGGGGCGGGTGATCCGGCTGCCGGTCAACGTGGTGCGCGAGCTGCAGCAGGTGCTGCGCGCGCGGCGCGAGCTGGAGAACGACGCCCACTTCACGGCCCGCCGCCCCGACGGGGTGCGGGTGGAGGATGTGGCCGATTTCCTGGGGCGCGACATCCACGAGGTGGCCGAACTGCTGGCCCTGGCCGAGACGCCGCGCTCGCTGGACGCCGCCATCGAGCGCGCGGAGGGCGAGCAGACCCTGGCGGAAACCGTGGTGGACGAGCTGGCGCTCGATCCCAGCGGCATCACGCACGTGCACGAGGTGGCGCGTCTGCTGGAAGACTGGCTGCTCAGCCTGTCGGCGCGCGAGCGCGAGGTGCTCGAGGGCCGTTACGGCCTGCACGACCGCGAGCCCGAGACCCTGGACGTGCTGAGCCAGCGCCTGGGCCTGACGCGCGAGCGTGTGCGCCAGGTGCAGAACGAGGCCCTGTTCAAGCTCAAGCGCCATCTTGCGCGCCGCGGCATCACGCGCGAGGCGCTGCTCTGAATCTGCTGGGGTAATATCTTCCGCATGATTTCCCCGGTCCTGGTGTTTGACATCGAATCGATTCCCGACGTGGCCGGCCTGCGCGTGCTGCGCGGCATGCCGGCCGACAGCACGGACGAGCAGGTCTACACAGCCTGGCTCGAGGAACGCAAGGACAAAGGGCAGAGCGACTTCGCGCCCCTGCACCTGCAGCGCATCCTGGTCATCAGCTGCGTGTTCCGCAATGCCGAGGGTCTGCGCATCCACTCCTTCGTAGACCGTGATGGCCAGAGCGAGGGCAAGGTCATCCAGACCTTCTTCAACACGCTGGAGAAGCACGTGCCCCAGCTCGTGAGCTGGAACGGCGGCGGCTTCGACCTGCCCGTGCTGCACTACCGCGGCCTGCAGCACGGCGTGGTGGCCGACAAGTACTGGGACCAGGGCGAGGACGACCGCGACTTCAAGTGGAACAACTACATCAGCCGCTACCACATGCGGCACCTGGACCTGATGGATCTGCTGGCGCTGTACCAGCCCAAGAACAACGCACCGCTGGACGCCATGGCCAAGCTCTGCGGCTTCCCTGGCAAGCTGGGCATGGACGGCTCGGCCGTCTACGGCGCCTACCGGGACGGCAAGCTCGAGGACATTCGCCGCTACTGCGAGACCGACGTGATGAACACCTACTTGCTCTACTGTCGCTTCCAGAAGATGCGCGGCGGCCTGCTGGAAAAGGAATACGCGCAGGAGATCGCCACCGTCAAGGCCACGCTGGGCCAGCTCGCGTCCGGCGAGCCGCACTGGGACGAGTACCTGCGAGCCTGGGGCTGAGTTCAGGCCTCCACGTGACGTGGTGCGAGATCGCTCTGGGAGCGTTCCTGCTGCAGTAGCAGCTCGAATTCCGTCAGCGGCAATGGCATGTGGAACAGATAGCCTTGGCAGACACTGCAGCCGTAGAGAGCGAGTCGGTCACGCTGTTCCCGGGTCTCGACGCCTTCTGCGATCACATCCAGCCCCAGATTGCGGGCCATGCCTATGATGGTCCGTACGATTACATCGTCGTTTGGATCGTCGGTGATGTCCCGCACGAAGCTCTGGTCGATCTTGATCTTGCTGACGGGCATCGTCTTGAGATAGGCCAGGGAGGAATAGCCGGTGCCGAAGTCATCCAGCGAGATCGTGCAGCCCAGCGCTTCCAAGGCCTTGAGCTGCTCCAGCGCCTGGCGCGGCTGTGTCATGGCCACGGTCTCGGTGATCTCCAGTTCAAGCCAGCAGGCTTGGGCTCCAGTACGTTCCAGCGTTGCCTGCACCTTCTCGGCCAGTTGTCCCTGATGTAGCTGGTGGGCCGAGACGTTCACCGACAGGCGTAGTGGCGAGCCAGTCTGTTCCCAGGCGGCGATCTGCCGGCAGGCGCTCTCCAAGACCCAGTCTGATAAAGGCAGGATCAGGCCGGTGGCCTCGGCAATCGGGATGAAACGGTCAGGTCCGACTTTTCCCAGTACGGGATCCGTCCAGCGCAGCAAGGCTTCCGCCCCCACCAGCCGGCCTTGATGCATTTCCACCTGGGGCTGGAAGTGCAAGGTCAGCAGCTGCTCGGCCAGCGCGGTCTTGAGCCGGGCGTGCAGCAGCATATCCTCATGTACGCGGCGGTCCATGTCCTGCGAGTAGCAGGCATAGGCGCCCCGGCCCGTCTGCTTCGCTTGGTACATGGCCATGTCGGCAAAGCGCAGAAGCGTGTCACTGTCCTTTGCATCGTCCGGGAAGTAGGCCAGCCCGATACTGGCACCACTGTAGATCTGTTGATCCGGTAGATCGAAAGAATCTTGCAGGCAGGCCAGAATCTTGACCGCCACGCTCACGGCCTCGTCCGGATGGCCGATCTCGGACAGCAGCACGGCGAACTCGTCTCCACCCATGCGTGCGAGTGTGTCACTGGCGCGGAGTAGGCGATGAATGCGCCGGCCGGCCTGTACCAGCAGCGCGTCCCCGGCCGCATGGCCGAAGGTGTCGTTGATGGTCTTGAAATGATCGAGGTCGATGAAGAGCACGGCGACCCGCCGATCCGCGCGTTCCGCGCGCAGCAGCGCCTGGCGTAGCTGCAGTTGGAACAGCCAGCGATTGGGCAGGCCTGTGAGCTCGTCGTGCGTGGCCTGGTGGCGCAGCGACTCCTCCAATTGCTTGCGCTCTGTCAGATCGCGCAGGTAGGCGATGGCGTGTGGAGCTCCATTCATATCCCAGTACCCCAGGGAGATGTCGACAGGCAGAAGGCCGCCGTCGCGGCGGTAGAGCTTGAGGTCCATCATGCCCATGGCCCGCTCGCGGTGCGTATGGAAGAAGCCATTCATCGAGGCGGCGTGCTTCTCACGCAGGTGGGGAGGTAGGAACAGGGAAACGTTCTGCCCGACCAGCTCCTCGGGTACGTAGCCGCTGAGCTTTTGCATGGCCGGGTTGGCCAGCACGATGGTGCCTTGCCGGTCGACCCAGATCACGCCGTCGGGCGCGGCATTGAGCGTGGCCTTCTCGCGATGGTTCAGCATGTCCAGCCGCTCGATTGGACGACGCAGGGCCTCGTTGAAGGTGGCGTGGAAGAGGTAGAGATAGGCCACCACCTGGTAGAGATGGGCCATCGCGTGGGCGTTGCTTTCCTGCGTGCTCTGTGAGAGGCTGAAAAAGAGGCCGCCAATCGCGAAGAGTGCCGTGGCGACGAACAGAGCCATCAGGCATTCCTGTTCCAGTTTCTGGCGGCGCTGCCAGAAGATGGACAGGGTGAGCAGGTTCAGCAAAGGGATGCTGGCCTGCAGGCTCCAGAACAATGCGGTAGGGTGGCCCTCCGTCCCCAGCAGGCTGGGCAGCAGCGCAGGCTGCGTCAGCACGAGGATGGACGGTACCAGGACCAGCGCCAGTACGATGCCGACGGCCATGCGCTTGTGCGATCGGGGCACGTCAGGCACGGCCGGCAGGGCTGCATAGACCAGCAGGGCAATGGCTGCCAGCAGGCGCGCGCCCAGGTTGAATCCCAGAGAGACACCGTCGAGGGACAGAGCCGCGCCCGAGAAGATTTCCTGGTGCGTGATCAGGTGCAAGAAGCCGAGCACGCCCACGCCCAGGAACGCGATGCCCAGCCACACCACGGCGCCCTTGCGCGGCGACAGGATGGCGCGGTAGCCCGTGATGAAGATCAGCATCGCCACGATCACCTTGACCAGGTCGCTGCCGATGTGCCAGTAGGCGGGCCAGATCGCGGGTGCCGTGGCCGAAGGCGCCGGCGGGGCGAGCAGCAGCAGCGGGATCGACAGCAGCAGAAGACCCAGGCCGATACCGAACTGGTAGGGGTGATGACGGGGAAGCAGGGCCTTGGGCGTGTTCATCGTCGTGGGGTAGCACTCAGCCGTTCCTGCGTTGCCGGATCAAGGTCGCGGCCAGATCAGCCTTATCCAGATGAACGCGTAGCAGAAAGAACAGCTTGAGCAGGTTATCGCGCACAGTGGCGATGACCCGGACGAACCCGTCCCGCTTCTGTGGCGGAATCGACGCTGCGGGAGCGGGCGGCCGCGGCAGGTCCATGCGATCGGTCCTTTCAGTTGGAAAAGACGCGGATGGCGTCCATCAGGCGTTGGGCTTGCTCGCGCATGCTGTCGGCGGCGGCACTGCTTTGCTGCACCATCGCGGCGTTTTGTTGGGTCATTTCGTCGAGTTGTGTGACGGCCTGCCCCACCTGCGCGATGCCGGTGGCCTGCTCGCGCGAGGCGACAGTGATCTCGGCGATCAGCTCATTGACACGTCGCACCTGCACCACCACCTCCTTAATTGCCTGTCCTGCCTCGTTGACCAGCTGGGTGCCGGTATCGACCTTGCTCACGGAGTCTGTGATCAGGCCCTTGATCTCCTTGGCGGCCTCGGCGCTGCGCTGCGCCAGTGCGCGCACCTCGCCCGCGACGACAGCAAAGCCTCGGCCTTGTTCACCGGCTCGTGCCGCTTCCACGGCGGCATTGAGCGCCAGGATGTTGGTCTGGAAGGCAATGCTGTCGATCACACCGATGATGTCGACAATGCGGCGGCTGGACTCCGAGATCAGTGCCATGGTTGAGACCACCTTGGTGACGGCCTCACCACCGTGGTCTGCAGCATCGTTGGTGGCACGTGCCAGTTGGCTGGCCTTCTGTGCCGTCTCGGAGTTCTGCCGTACCGTGGCGGTTTGCTGCTCCATGGCTGCGGCCGTTTCTTCGAGGCTGGAAGCAGTCTGTTCCGTCCGACTGGATAGATCGTTATTGGCGCCGGCAATTTCGTGGCTGGCTGTTTGCAGCCCCGTGACTTGTTCGTGTACATCGGCCACCAGCGAGTTGAGGTTCAGACCAGCCTGTGTGATGGCGCGAGCGAGCAGGCCGATGTCGTCGCAGCGGTTCAGGTGCAGTTTGTCGGCCTGCTCGCCGCTGGCCACCTGCTGGGCGCTGGCGCGCATGTGCGCCAGCGGACGTGTCACCTGGGCTTCGAGGAAGAGGTCGACCAGCAGCAGAGCGATCACCAGCGCGGCGCCCGGGGCGGTTTGGCTGGCGGCGAGCAGCCAGGGCACGAGCGCGAGCGCCAGCGCCAGCAACGGCAGGCGCACGCGCCAGACGGTTGGCAGCAATTGCAGGGTGGACTGCCAGCGTCGCCAGCCGGTGCGCACGACCAGCCCGCGGTAAAAGGCCAGGCCGGTGGCCCGGTTCTCGCGAAAGCGACGGTACAAGTCTTCGGCCGCAGCGACTTCCTGTGCGTCGGGCTTGGTGCGCACCGACAGGTAGCCCGCTATCTCGTTGTTGCGGCGCATGGGCGCGGCATTCGCACGTACCCAGTAGTGGTCGCCGTTCTTGCGGCGGTTCTTGACAAGGGCGGTCCACGACTGGCCGTCCTGAAGGGTACGCCACATATCGGCGAAGGCCTCGACCGGCATGTCGGGGTGGCGCACCAGGTTGTGGGGCTGGTCAATCAGTTCGTCGGCGTCGAAGCCACTGGTGCGGATGAAGGCAGCGTTGGCGTACTGGATACGGCTGGCGGTATCAGTGGCCGACAGCAGGGTTTCCCCGTCGGGGAACTGGTACTCGCGCTGGGTGATGGGCAAATTGGTGCGCATGAGGTTTCTCGCATTGATTCCTGGAGCAGAAAACTTCCGCAGCGCCGGGCGCCGCAGCTCAAGCGGGCGGCGGCGCTGCGCACGCGCACG
>JAYNNS010000037.1:7936-13944 GCA_038112835.1 Curvibacter sp.
GTCAAGGCCTCATGAGCAGGTGCCTCCCGAAGGAAGCTTTCGGAATGTAGTACATGTGGCGACAGGCGTCGATGCCCGTCAACCCTCCTTCGTGACTTCGTTCACGTCTTTCAGGTTGAGGCCGGGTGGAGCCAGTGGTTCAGGCGCGTGGCGGTGGTCTGGCCGGCCAGGCGTACCGCGCCGGCATGGACGGTCTGCCGGCTGTTGAGCAGCAGCAGGTGGCCGGCGGTCAGCCGGCTGAAATACCACAGCCTGTCGCTGCCGAAGATCAGTGCTTCCCCGGGAAGCGCCGTGGGGGCGTCGGCCGCGAGCGGCTGCAGGTCGTCCTGCAGGTGGACGCCCAGGCTGGCCGCACAGGCGGCAGGCATGTCGCCACCGTAGTCGCCCACGGCCGCCATCACCAGGCCGTCACACGTGGCCACGACGGCGCCGGCAAACGCTGGGCACAGTGCCGGCAGCTGTTGCAGTACGTCGAGCAGGGCGGTGTCGTTGATGGAGTCCATGGGCCGGTGGTCGAAGGTTTCAGGCCGGCAGGCCCGCCGGTTGGGCCTGCGCCAGCAGGCGGCGCACCAGGCGCAGCAGCGGCGCGCACGCGGTGTCCAGGACCTGCGGCGAGCAGAGATGGACCACGCGTTCGCCCAGGTGCAGCGGGATCACGCAGGGAAACGCTGGACTGGGTCCGGCGTGGCAGACCGCGGCCTGGTGGCTACAGACCTCCTCGGGCAGTCCCTGCTGCGCCAGGCACAGGCCGTCGGCGCCGGCCAGCATGAGCTGCGGTGTCGGGCCGCCGAGCTCGCGCAGGTCCTCGCAGAGCAGGGCATGGTCATAGACGAATTCCTGGGTATGGTCGTGCACCTGGGTCTGCACCTGGAGGCCCTTGCCACGGTTGAGCTCGAACAGCGCGCGCGAGAATTCAGGCACGGCCAGGCCGAA
This sequence comes from Curvibacter sp., assembly GCA_038112835.1. Lineage (GTDB taxonomy): Bacteria > Pseudomonadota > Gammaproteobacteria > Burkholderiales > Burkholderiaceae_C > Hylemonella. The sequence continues at coordinate 8,870 of JAYNNS010000037.1, forward strand.
GCGTTCGGCCAGTTCGGCCGGTACCAGCGGTGCGCTCGCGGGCATCTGCAGCAGACCCCAGTAGACGCGCTGCGCGGGCGAGGCCGGCGCAGCGCCTAGCCATTGCGTGAGGCCCTGTGCGTGGATGTCCAGATAGCGGCTCACGTCAGGGAGAGGATGTGGTGGTCGTCGCTGCGGGTTCGGACCACACGCCTGCCGCGCAGGACGGGCAGCTGATCTTGCCCAGGCGCAGGTGGAACAGGACCGGCGTGCCGGATCGGACTTCATCGCCACAGTAGTCGCACAGGCTGTCCACCAGCAGCGTCTCCTCGTCGAAGCCCTCACGCATCACGTCGACGCCGCCGATGCGCCGAGGCCAAGCCTCGGATTTCACCATGTCCGGCCGGAAGACCTCCTCGAAACGGGTCCAGCGCGCGATCTGCCCGGGCGTGAGTCCGTGCGCCTGCAGCGTTTGCACCATGAGCTGCTGCCGGTAGTTGAACAGCTCGTTGGAGATGATCATCCAGTGGTGCGCGTTGCGTGGGCGGTCGCCCATGTAGACCTTCTCGCCCGTCATGCACTGCTTGAGGAAGGAGTACTGCTTGTCGATCGAGCGCGCCATGGTGACGCCCTCGAAGAAGTGCGCCAGCTGGCCGTCGGCATAGACCCGGGCGTAGAAGGCTTCCAGTACCTGCCGCACCACCCGGCCCTGGCCGAGCTCAGCCCACAGCGCGGGGTCGGCCGCCGGCGCACGCACCTCGTCGCTGGCGGGCGCGGCCGCTTCCGGCGCCGCCGGGAAGGGGCCGCGGATTTCAAATTCGTGACCGAAGACCGCGCCATGCGTCGCCAGGTACGCGGGATGGGCCCAGTCGGGGCAAGCCGCTGCCTGCCCGGGCAGCAGCTCGGCCCGCAGCAGATAGTCGGCGGCCGGATCGCTGGTCAGCTCGAACTCGGCTTCGGGTGCGCCGGGCGCGCCCAGCAGGTGCAGGCGGTCGCCGCGCTGGTACCTGATCTCGCTGGCGGGCTCGAACTGCAGCACGACGCGTCCGTCCGCCGGCACGGCCGCATCGGCCAGCACGCAGGGGGTGACCATGTCCTGCGGGTCGCGCGGCAGCAATCGCACGTCGGCCTGGGGCCGGAACTTGCAAGCTAGCACATAGTCGGCCTGCATCAGCCGCGGCGCCAGGCCGCGCTGGGCCTCGGGCTGCGGCGCGGCGCCCTGGCACTTGACCAGGCAGCTGTGGCACACGCCGCCCTTGCAGGAGAAAGGAATGTCGGCGCCGACGCGGATCAGCGCGTCCAGCGCGGTCTCGCCGTCCTGCAGGGTCACGGCATGGGTTTTGTAGCGGAGGGTCGCTTGCATGGGGTACTCCGGAGGTCAGCCTGCGGTGGTCGCCAGGGTCGCCAGGTCGGCCGCCGTCTTGCGCGTGTCCAGGATGACCTTGCCCAGGTTCGCCGACGGTGCGGCGGCCACGGCGAGCACGCCGGCGTGGCCGGCGCGGGTCAGCAGCAGGGGGCCCTGGGAGCCGTCGAGGATGACCTGACGCAGCTCGCCGCGGTCCACTTCGCCGGCCGCGCGTGTGGCCAGTGCCAGCAGGGAGGCGCACATGGCGCCGAAGCGGTCCGCGTTCACTTCGGGGGACAGCACCGAGGCCAGGGTCAGCCCGTCATGGGAGACCAGGGCCGTGGCCTGGACTTTGTCCGAGGCGGCCTGCAAGGCGCGTAGCATCCCGCGTGCCTTGCTGAGCAGGACCTCGGATTGGATCAGATTTGAAGAACTCATGGAGTGCTCCTCGTTGCCATTGCGTGAACACTTCGGTGCAGATGCATCGGGAGTTGCTTCTGCACCGGCACGCATTCAGGCGCGCATCAGAGCGCGGCCTCGATCTCGGGCATCGCCAGGCGCGACTTGGTCAGCACCATGCCCAGGTTGGCGCTCTTGCGGCAGACGAAGCAGGCGACCTGCTGCTGGCGCTTGCCGCGGATGAAGACGTGGATCAGGTTGTCGCTGTTGACGATGATTTCCTGGAAGTAGTGATGGTCGTTGTTTTCCGGCAGGCCACGCGCCTTGCGGAAGATCTTCTCGATGGCCGAGACGTTGGGGCCCTGGAACAGGTCGGTGGTGGCGGCGGCCAGCAGCTCGAACACCTCGGTCGGGTGCGAGTCCACGGTCTTGATGCTCAGCACCATGCCGGAGGCCAGGTCCACGTAGCCAGCGGCCACGCAGTCGGGGATGGAAGTCACTGCCTTTTGCAGCATGTTGTCCAGATTGCTCATGGGATAAACAGATTCAATATTGTTGTTGGATGCCGGGCCGGCACGGCCCGCAGAGGGAAGAAGGAAGCACTCGATTCAAACCATAGGCGCGATCACACTTTCAACGACGGACTTTCTTGTTGCGCAGCCCAGGACTGCGCGGGGGAGGCATCTCAGAGGGCGGCTTCCACCTCGGGCATGACCAGACGCGACTTGGTCAGCACCATGCCCAGGTTGGCGCCCTTGCGGCAGACGAAGCAGGCGACCTGCTGCTGGCGCTTGCCGCGGATGAAGACGTGGATCAGGTTGTCGCTGTTGACGATGATTTCCTGGAAGTAGTGATGGTCGTTGTTTTCCGGCAGGCCACGCGCCTTGCGGAAGATCTTCTCGATGGCCGAGACGTTGGGGCCCTGGAACAGGTCGGTGGTGGCGGCGGCCAGCAGCTCGAACACCTCGGTCGGGTGCGAGTCCACGGTCTTGATGCTCAGCACCATGCCGGAGGCCAGGTCCACGTAGCCAGCGGCCACGCAGTCGGGGATGGAAGTCACTGCCTTTTGCAGCATGTTGTCCAGATTGCTCATGTTGTCTCCTGAAGGAAGGGTGGTGGGAAAGAAAGCTTGGGGTGCCTTAGAGGGCAGACTCGGCCGGGTGAGGCGTGTGCAGGCGCTCGGCAAAATCCGCCAGGAAGTCGGCCTGGGCCTGTGACTGGATCATGCCGGGCTCCAGCCGGCGCACGAACTCGATCGCCTCCACGGCCGAGGCCCGCGGGCCGGCGCGCCACAGGTGGTAGGCCGCCAGCACGGTGCCCGTGCGTCCCAGCCCGGCCTTGCAGTGCACGGCCAGGACTTCCTGGCCCGCCAGGAAGTCATCCATTTCCTCGCACAGGCGCAGCATCTGCGCCGGCGATGGGGCCTGCATATCGGGAATGGGGCTGGCGTGGCAGGCGATGCCAAAGCGTTCGGCCAACGCTGCAGGAAAGGGGTCTTCGGTCAGCGAGACCAGACGAGTCACACCTACTTCGCGCAAGGCGGCCAGGTCGTAGGCCACGTCGCGCACGATGCCGGGCAGCGGCGCGCCAGCAACCCGGCCCTTGATGAGCCAGACAAAGCCGCGCGGCCCCCAGGAGGCGGGTTTGGCGTCGGGGTGGTCGCCCAGCAGCGCGGGGACGGGCTGGGCCGGGGCTGTGTCCGTCTCGTCGGGCAGATCCTCGGTCCCGTCCTCGGGGCAGGAGCCGGTGCGCAGGTAGTGGCGCGCAGCGTCGCTGTTGGGCGCCTGGAAAAAGCGCGGGGCGTCGCTGCATTCCTGGGTGATGCCGTTGGCGATCAGCACCACGTGGTCGGCCAGGCGGCGCGCGTAGGTCTGGTTGTGCGAGACCACCAGCAGGGCTCGGTCCTGTGCCAGCGCGTGGATCATCTGATGCAGCGGCGGAATCTCGTGCTCGGGCAGATTGGTCGTCGGCTCGTCGATCATCAGCAGGTCGGGCTCGCTCAGGGCCTGACGCAGGATGGCGATGCCGCGCTGCTGAGCGGCCGAGTAGCGCACCACTTTCTCGTCCAGGCGCTCCAGCAGGTGCTGCTGACCGGTGCGGTGCATCAGCGCGGTGATTTTTTCCAGCTGCTGCACCCGCGTCAGACGGGAGCGATCCTTCATCTCGAAGACCAGGTTGTCCCAGACCGTGGAGATCAGGAACTGGGACTTCTGCATCACCATGGCCGGCCGGTTGCCCTCGCCCAGCGCCCGACTGCGGTAATGCACCTTGCCCCAGGTGCGCAGCGAGGGGTGGGCCTGGTTGTAGCCGGCCAGGGTGCGCAGCAGGGTGGACTTGCCCGTGCCGGCGGGGCCGAGCAGAGCCGTGCAGCCGCGCGCGGGCACGGTGAAGCCGATGCTGCGTAGCACGATCTTCTCGCCGTAGGCGGCGCCGAAGTCCTTGAGTTCCAGCAGGGGGGTCACGCCAGCGCCATCCTGGTTTTTTTGATGGGGAAGCGCTCGGCCATCTCGAGCAGACCGGTCAGCGCGGCGAGCAGGCCGCGCACCTGGGCGCCTTCGCGTGCATCGACCCGGAACACCGGGGGCGTTATTCCCATGAACTTGCAGCCGCGCTGCTGCAGGTGCTCGCGGTAGGACTCCAGCATGACATTCGGCTTGAGGTCCATGTGCGTGATGCCGATCACCATGGGCATGCGCTGGTGCGTCAGACGCTGCTCCAGCGCATGCAGGTAGTGCTCTAGCTCGGCCACCGGGTTCGGGTTGGCATGGTTCACGAACAGCACCAGCCCGCGGCACTGCATGAGCAGGATGTCCCACATGAAGTCGAAGCGGTCCTGGCCGGGCGCGCCGCACAGGCGCAGCTTGTCGTTGTCGGAGAGGTGGAGCACGCCCACATCCATGGCCACCGTGGTATGCGATTTGAGTTGTGCCGTCTCGTCGGTGGCCAACGCGTCGGTGTCGACCACGCCGATATCGGAAATGCTGCGGATCGCGCAGGTCTTGCCCGATCCCACCGACCCCATGAACAGTACGCCCCACTCCATGTCGTGCCTCGCCTCAGTGTCTGGCCGCCAGGCGCTGCCAAATCTTGGTGATGAAGGAATTACCGGGCTGTGCCTCGGCGTCGTGCACGACCGGCGAAGCCGCCTGCGCCGCCGGGGTGCCGTCGGGCTGGGTCACCAGTTGCAGGCAGCCCCTGGCGTGCAGTTGCTGCAGGAGGTTCTGGACGCGCTCCTTGGGCAAGTCCAGGATGCGGGCGACGATGACCCCGGCCGTTGCGCGCCAGGACAGCAGGGCGCAGATGCGCGCCATGTCCACCATGTCTTGCGGCGGTAATTGGGGCAGGTCAGGCC
>JAYNNS010000038.1:0-9476 GCA_038112835.1 Curvibacter sp.
GAATTACGGTCCTTGCGACGGCTGGTGGTGGCAATGCTCACGTTGGCCACGGCGCCGCCCGAGGGCAGGTAGCGGATTTCGGGGTCGCGGCCGCAGTTGCCGACCAGGATGACTTTGTTGACGGATGCCATGGGATGTTCCTCCGGAAATTCAGGTGATTATGGGCCCTTGCGCCCCGGCGCGGTCATGGGCCAGGCCAGCAGCAGCCACAGGGCCATGCCGGCCGCGCAGGCGATGAACAAGGCGTCGACGCCGTGGTGCTGGACCAGCCAGCCCCCGAGCGCACCACCGGCGAAGAAGCCCAGCGACTGCAGGGTGTTGTAGACGCCCAGGGCGGCGCCGCGGGCATGGGCCGGCGCGATGCGCGAGGCCAGGCTGGGCTGGCTGGCTTCGAGCACATTGAAGCCGCAGAAGAAGGCGAAGAGCAGGAAGGCCAGCCAGGCGATGTGCGGCGCCTCCACGGCCCAGAGCAGGCCCAGCTGCACCAGACCGACCAGGGCGATGGCGCCCAGGAAAACCGCGCGCAGGTAGCCACGCCGTTCCAGCGGAAAGAGCGTGAAGCCCATGACCACGAAGGAGGCCAGCACTGCGGGCAGGTAGACCCACCAGTGGTGGTCCTTGCCCAGGCCGGCCTGCACCAGCAGGGCGGGGATGGCCACCCACATGGCCAGCTGCACGGCGTGCAGGATGAAGACGCCCGCGTCCAGGCGCAGCAAGCCGGCGTGCGTGAGCACCTCCGAGAGCTTGCCGCGCGGCAGATCCTTGTGCTGCGCCGGCTCGGCCGGCACCCACCAGTGCACCACGGCCACGCCGGCCAGGGCCAGCAGCCCGGTGAGCGTGAACAGGCCGGCCAGGCGGATCTCGGCCACCAGCAGGGGCGCGAGCAGCAGCGAGAGCGCGAACATCAGGCCGATGCTGGCGCCCACCAGGGCCATGGCCTTGGTGCGCACCTCGTCGCGCGTCTGGTCGGCCAGCAGGGCCGTGACGGCGGCCGAGACGGCACCGGCGCCCTGCAAGGCACGGCCGATGATGAGCCAGGCGAGGCTGGACGCCAGGGCGGCGACAAAGCTGCCGGCGGCGAAGACCAGCAGGCCGAGGATGATGACGCGCTTGCGGCCATAGCGGTCCGAGGCCATGCCGAAGGGGATCTGCAGGATGCCCTGGGTCAGGCCGTAGATGCCCATGGCCAGGCCGATGAGGCTGGCGTTGTCGCCGCCGGGGTAGCGGGCCGCCTCCAGCGCGAAGACCGGCAGCACGAGGAAGAGCCCCAGCATGCGCAGGGCGAAGATCGAGGCCAGCGAGGCGCTGGCGCGCCGCTCGAGCGCGGTCATGCTGTGGGCAGGCCCGGGGGCGGCGGCGGAAACGGTGGTGGAGGACACGGAGGACAGTTGCAGGAGAGGGGCCGGCCGCGGGGCCGGCGCCAGGGTGTGATTGTCCCTCATCCGGCGTGCCGGGCGGCGCCCCAGGCTGGGGAAACGGCTTTCTCTATCATGGAGGGTTTTCTGCCTAGGCCCTGAACTTGAACTCCCTGACCGACGGACCCGCCCGCCCCGCCTCCCGCGCCGAGGACGGCGCCGGCCGCTACCTGGGCCAGGCCCTGCAGCAGCAGACCATCCATATCCGCGGGGCGCGCACGCACAACCTCAAGAACGTGGACCTGGACATCCCGCGCAACCAGCTCGTGGTGATCACGGGCCTGTCGGGCTCGGGCAAGTCCAGCCTGGCCTTCGACACGCTCTACGCCGAGGGCCAGCGCCGCTACGTGGAAAGCCTGTCCACCTACGCGCGGCAGTTCCTGCAGCTGATGGACAAGCCGGACGTGGACCTGATCGAGGGCCTGTCACCGGCCATCAGCATCGAGCAGAAGGCCACCAGCCACAACCCGCGCTCCACCGTGGGCACGGTGACCGAGATCCACGACTACCTGCGCCTGCTCTACGCGCGCGCCGGCACGCCCCACTGCCCCGAGCACGGCCTGCCGCTGCAGGCCCAGACCGTGAGCCAGATGGTGGACGCGGTGCTGGCCCTGCCGACCGAGACCCGCCTGATGATCCTGGCGCCGCTGGCGCGGCAGAAGAAGGGCGAGTTCGCAGAGGTCTTCGAGGCCATGCAGACCCAGGGCTATGTGCGCTTTCGCATCGACGGCCAGCTCTGCGACTTCAACGAACTGCCCACGCTCCGGAAGACCGAGAAGCACGACCTCGACGTGGTGATCGACCGGCTGCGCGTGCGCGGTGGTGAGGCGACCGAGCAGGCGGCCTTGCGCCAGCGCCTGGCCGAGAGCTTCGAGGCCGCGCTGCGCCTGGCCGAGGGCCGCGCCATCGCGCTGGAGGCGGACACGGGCACCGAGCACCTCTACAACGCCAAGTTCTCCTGCCCGCTGTGCCATTACTCGATCGGTGAGCTCGAGCCGCGGCTCTTCTCCTTCAACTCGCCGCAGGGTGCCTGCCCCGCGTGCGACGGCATCGGCCAGCAGGAGTTCTTCGACCCGGCGCGCGTGGTGGCCTTCCCCAGCCTGAGCCTGGCCAGCGGCGCCGTCAAGGGCTGGGACCGGCGCAACGGCTGGTACTTCGCCATGCTGGAAAGCCTGGCCCGGCACTACAAGTTCAGCATCGAGACCCCCTTCGAGGAATTGCCCGAGCGCATCCAGCAGATCATCCTGCACGGCTCGGGCGAGGAGGAGATCAAGTTCAGCTACGTGCTGGACTCGGGGGCGAGCAAGGGCCGCAAGGTCAGCAAGACCCACACCTTCGAGGGCATCATCCCCAACATGACGCGGCGCTACCGCGAGACCGACTCGGCCCTGGTGCGCGAGGATCTGGCACGCCTGCGCGGCACCCAGCCCTGCCCGGCCTGCCACGGCACGCGCCTGCGGCCCGAGGCCCGTTTCGTGAAGATCGGCGAAGCCGCCCAGGCGCGCGCCATCTATGAAGTCAGCCACCTGACGCTGCGGGAGTGCCACGACTACTTCAGCGCGCTGCAGCTGCAGGGCGCCAAGGCCGAGATCGCCGACAAGGTGGTGCGCGAGATCCGCCAGCGCCTGAAGTTCCTCAACGACGTGGGCCTGAACTACCTGAGCCTGGATCGCAGCGCCGAGACGCTCTCCGGCGGCGAGGCCCAGCGCATCCGCCTGGCCAGCCAGATCGGCAGCGGGCTGACCGGCGTGATGTACGTGCTGGACGAGCCCAGCATCGGCCTGCACCAGCGCGACAACGACCGCCTGATCGACACCCTCAAGCATCTGCGCGATATCGGCAACAGCGTGCTGGTGGTGGAACACGACGAGGACATGATGCGCGCGGCCGACCTGCTGATCGACCTCGGGCCGGGCGCGGGCGTGCACGGCGGACGCATCGTGGCCCAGGGCACGTACGAAGAGGTCAGGGCCCACCCGGACTCGCTGACCGGCCAGTACCTCGCGCGCACGCTGCAGATCGCCGTGCCCCGACGCCGCACGCCCTGGCTGCCCCTGCGCGCCGACCTGGCGGACGCGCCCTTCAGGAAATCCGCAAGCCCGGACGAGCGCGCGGCCTTCCAGCGCCTGCAGATCGTGGGCGCCTGCGGCAACAACCTGCGCAACGTGGACGTGGATTTTCCCGTGGGCCTGTTCACCTGCGTGACCGGGGTCTCGGGCTCGGGCAAGTCCACCCTGGTCAACGACACACTCTACAAGGCCGTGGCGCGCCAGCTCTACCGCGCCCACGACGAGCCGGCCCCGGTGCGCGAGATCGAGGGCATCGAGCACTTCGACAAGGTCATCAACGTGGACCAGTCGCCCATCGGGCGCACGCCACGCTCCAACCCGGCCACCTACACGGGCCTGTTCACCGCCATCCGCGAGCTCATGGCCGAGGTGCCGATGTCGCGCGAGCGCGGCTACGGCCCGGGGCGCTTCTCCTTCAACGTGGCCGGCGGGCGCTGCGAGGCCTGCCAGGGCGACGGCATGGTCAAGGTGGAGATGCACTTCCTGCCCGACGTCTATGTGCCCTGCGACGTCTGCCACGGCGCGCGCTACAACCGCGAGACGCTGGAGGTGCAGTACAAGGGCCGGAACATCGCCCAGGTGCTGGACCTCACGGTCGAGGCCGCGCTGGACTTCTTCAGCGCCGTGCCGGCGATCGCACGCAAGCTGCAGACGCTGCTGGACGTGGGCCTGAGCTACGTGAAGCTGGGGCAGAGCGCCACCACGCTCTCGGGCGGCGAGGCGCAGCGCGTGAAGCTGGCGCTGGAGCTGTCCAAGCGCGACACTGGACGCACGCTCTACATCCTGGACGAGCCCACGACGGGCCTGCACTTCGCCGACATCGCCCTGCTGCTCAAGGTGCTGCACCAGCTGCGCGATGCGGGCAACACCATCGTCGTGATCGAGCACAACCTGGACGTCATCAAGACGGCGGACTGGCTGATCGACATGGGCCCCGAGGGCGGCGCCGGCGGCGGCACCGTGGTGGGCACAGGCACGCCCGAGGCGCTGGCCGCGAATCCGGCCAGCCACACGGGGCGCTATCTGAAGCCGCTGCTCTGACTCAGCGGCGCTGCAGGTCCTCGATCGCGTCGATGACGATGGCCGTGCCGACCGCGATCATCAGGATGTCCTGCGCCACGCGCACGAACTCGTAGCCGGCCGGCGGCGTGCCCAGGCGGATGCGGATGTCGGCCTCGAGCGGGCCGTAGCCGATGTCACGCGGCAGGGGCTGGCCCAGCTTCCACTTCTTGGCCTGGCCCGGGGGCTGGCAACCGTTGTTCTTCTTGGCCAGGCCGGGCGGGCAATGCGCGCGCGGCGGCTGGCCGTAGTAGGCATACGCGTCCGCGCGCTGCCGCTCGCCGAAATAGCCGCCGATCTGCACCTGCACGCTGCCCCCCCGACGATCGTCGTCATGGCGGCCGCGCCGGTCATCGTCACGATCGCGTCGATTGCCGCGCCGGTCGTCGTCACGGTCGCCGCGGCGCTCGTCCCTGCGCTCGGCGCGCCGGTCATCCTGCCGCTCGTAGCGTCCGTTGTCGCGCCCCATGCCACCGCCCGGCGGTGCTTCGGCCACCACGGAGCAGCCGGTCATGGCCAAGGCCGCGCTCAGGGCGTACAGGGGAAATTGCTGCTTGAGCTTCTTCATCGGGAACTCCTCGTGCTGATCCACCCCAGGATGGATGTGCCGGGATTGTGCGCCTTTGCGGGGCTTTGCGGGCCCGCGCTACGTTTTGTTTCAAGCAGGCGGAATCAGGCGCGGGCGGCCTGCAGCTGGGCGCGCGTCTGCCCGGCCACGCGGCGTGCGGCGGCGGCGTAATCGCCATCCGCGCTGGCATAGAGCACGGCACGCGAGGAGTTCACGATGATGGGCGCGCGGGTCTCGCCGGCACGGCCGCGCCAGCCCGCCTTCACGGTGGCCACGGCATCCCCGCCCTGGGCGCCCACGCCGGGGATCAGCAAGGGCACCGTGGGCGCGACGGCGCGCACGCGCTCGATCTCGGCCGGGTAGGTGGCGCCCACCACCAGGCCCAGCTGCCCATTGCGGTTCCACGGCCCCTGGGCCTGGCGCGCGATGTGCTCGTAGACAAAGGGCTCGCCGGCCAGGCCGGCCAGGCGCTGGGCCTGCAGATCGTCGCCCCCGGGATTGGAGGTGCGGCAGAGCAGGAAGGCCCCCTTGCCCTCGTAGCGCAGGTAGGGCTCGATGGAGTCGAAGCCCATGAAGGGCGAGAGCGTGACGGCGTCGGCGCCGTAGCGCTCGAAGGCCTCCTTGGCGTACTGCTCGGCCGTGCTGCCGATGTCGCCGCGCTTGGCGTCCAGGATCACGGGCACCTGCGGCGCGACACGGCGCAGGTGGGCCATGAGCTTTTCCAGCTGGTCCTCGGCGCGGTGCGCGGCGAAATAGGCGATCTGGGGCTTGAAGGCGCTCACGAGATCGGCCGTGGCATCGACGATGGCGGCACAGAAGTCGTAGATCTTCGACGCATCGCCCCGGAAGGCGGCGGGGAACTTCGCCGGCTCGGGGTCCAGGCCCACGCAGAGCATGGAATCGTTTTGGCGCTCGGCCGCGCGCAGCATCTCGAGGAAGGTCATGCACGTATTGTAGGGAGCGGCCCCGTCAGCCGTCCTGCCGCCCGGGCGGGCGCACACGGGACCGCCCTGCCCGCACCAATTCAGAGGTCGAGCACCAGCTGCGGCGTCTTGCTGCGCGAACAGCAGGGCGTGAACTGGTCGTTGGCGGCCTGCTCCTCAGGCGTGAGGTAGCTGTCCTTGTGGTCGGGGACGCCCTCGAGCACACGCGTGAGGCAGGTACCGCAGACGCCCTGTTCGCAGGAGATCATGATGTCCACCCCGGCCGCGGCCAGGGCCTGCACCACGGTCTGGTCCTTGGGCACCATGACGATGCGGCCCGAGCTCGCGAGCTTGATCTCGAAACTGGCGTCGCTGTCGGACTTGGCGACTTCGGCGCCGAAGAATTCGTAGTGGATCTGCGCCTCAGGCCAGCCGGCCGCGCGCGCCGTGCCCAGCACCGCGTCCATGAAGCCCTTGGGACCGCAGACGTAGAGATGGGTGCCGGCCTGGGGCTGGCTCAGCAGTTTCTGCAGGTCCAGCTTCTGCGCCGCGTCGCCGTTGTCGTGATGGAAGTGCACGCGGGACGCGAAGGCCGAGCCGGCGATGCGCTGGCGAAAAGCCGTGCGCTCGGGAGCGCGCGTGGCGTAATGCAGGGCGAAGTCGGCGCCGGTGTTGGCCAGGCGCTCGGCCATGCACAGGATGGGCGTGACACCGATGCCGCCGGCCAGCAGCAGGTGCCGCTTCGCCTCGTGCGCCAGGCCGAAGTGGTTGCGCGGCACGCTGATGGTCAGCACATCGCCTTCCTTCACCACATCGTGCACCGCGGCCGAGCCGCCGCGCGAGGCGGCGTCGCGCAGCACGCCGATCTGGTAGCGGTGCGTTTCCTGCGGATCGTTGCACAGCGAGTACTGGCGCGTGATGCCGTTCGGGAGCTGCACATCGATGTGCGAGCCGGCCGAGAAGGCCGGCAGCGCCTGGCCGGTGGTCGCCACGAGCTCGAGCGCGACGATGTCCTGCGCCTCCATGGCCTTGCGCGCCACGCGCACCTGCAGGGTCGGGGCCGTGCTCATGCCGCCACCGGCGCGGTTGCGGGTGCCGCCTGCCCTGCACGCTCGGCCGCCAGGATGCGGTCGATGATCTTGCGCGACTGCACGCCGCCGGCATCGATGTTGAGCATGAGCAGCTGGCGGTCCGGCCAGGTCAGCAGGTTCTGCTGCTGGCGCTCCAGCATCTCCAGGTCCTCGGCAAAGATCTTGCCCTGGCCTTCGCGGATGGCCGCGGTCAGCGCCTTGTCCCTGGGGTTGAACTTGCGCGCCATGCCCCAGAAGTAGTGGATGGAGGTCTCGGTCTCGGGCGTGATGAAGTCCACCACCACGCTGTAGGCCTTCTTGTCGTTGGGGGCGTCATAGCCCCCGTGGCCCTGCAGCGCCACGCCCACCTCGATCATCACGTGGCTGGGCGGGGTGAAGCGGCAGATCTGCCAGCGATCCACCAGCTGGTCGTCGGGCAGGTTGTTGCCGCGCAGCGCGGCCTTCCAGAAAGGCGGCGGCTCGATGCCGTTCATGTAGCGGCTGGTCACCACCTCGTCGCCGTTGACCACGGTCTTGCAGGGCGTCTCGTCAATCTCCTTCTGGCCGATGGAGGTGCTGTGCACATAGGTCTCGTGCGTGAGGTCCATCAGGTTGTCGATCATCAGGCGGTAGTCGCACTGGATGTGGTACAGGCCACCGCCATAGGCCCACTCGGGGTTGTCATACCACTGCAGCACGGGGATCTTGGCCTCGTCGGCCTGGGCGGCGTCACCGGGCCAGACCCAGATGAAGCCGTAGCGCTCGACCACGGGATAGGCCTGGATGGCCGGAAAGCCGCGCACGCGCTGGCCCGGCATGTGCACGGTCTTGCCGTCGCAACCCATCTCCAGGCCGTGGTAGCCGCAGACCAGCTTGCCTTCGCAGACGTAGCCCAGCGAGAGCGGGGCGCCACGGTGCGGACAGAAGTCCTGCACGGCCGCGACCTTGTTCTCCAGGCCACGGTAGAAGACGATGCGCTCGTTGCAGATCGTGCGGCCCAAGGGCTTCTCGTCGATCTCGCTGGATGTGGCAGCAACGTACCAGGTGTTTTTCGGGAACATGGCGGGCTCCTCGTGAGGGTTGAACAATCGTTCGCGGAAACCGTCAGAACCGGTCATTCCGCATACTGAATGTCATTCATTGTACTGAATCAACTCCCGAACCCCAAGCCGTGAATCATCCGTGGAAACCCTAGGTCGGAAGGGTTCAGTCCTTGGCCGCAGCCCGGCTCTTGCGCGCTTCGGTCGGGTTCTGGCTGTCGTAGAGATGCACGAACTTGCGCAGCAGGCGCATGAATTCCTCCTGCTCGGCCGGCTCCAGGCTGCTCATCATGCCCTCGTAGTGTTCGCTCACACCCGGCAAAAGCTCCGCCAGAACCTCCTCTCCTTCGGGCGTCAGGCTCAGGCTGCGCTGGCGGCGCGGCAGCACCTCACGCAGGATCCAGCCCTTGGTCTCCAGTCGCGCGGCAATGTCGGCCGTGGTCGAGGTGTCGAGCGCGATCATCTCGGCCAGCGTGACCTGGTCGATGCCCGGCGTCTGCTGCAGGGTGCGCAGGATGGCGTACTGGATGGGGGTGACGTGGCGGCCGTGCACCTCGTGGAAGGTGGAGACGGCGATCTGCTGGGCGCGGCGGATCAGGTGGCCCGGTTCGTCATGGAGCTTGATCGTCATGGAAGGTGCGGCAATCTGGGGGTTCATGGCGGGAAGGCGACGTCGGATGCTGAGCAGGGATTGTGCTGCATGTCGAACCAATTCAGACAAATTCTGCTGTGCCGTACGGTTGCACAAGCTGATACCTCGCCCCGGGCCGGCCGGTGGATTCCATCAGCGCGTAGCCGGTGACGGCCCAGTCCAGCTGCAGCGGCTCCGGCGGCGCACAGGCCCCCTGCGCCCGGCGTGCCAGCGTCAGGTGCGGCCGGTAGGGCCGGGCATCCAGCCGCAGGCCCAGACCCTGCAGGCGCTGCGCCAGCTGCTCGTGCAGGGCCCGCAAGGGCGGCGGCGTCTCGCGCGGCAGCAGCACGGCCAGGCCATGCGGCCAGAGCGCCGGCGTCCCCAGCCGCAGGGTGAACGGCTGCATCGGCAGGGCCAGCCCGGTGCGCAGGGCCGGCAGCTGCTCGCGCGACACGGGGCCGATGAAGTGCAGGGTCAGGTGCCAGTCGGCCGCAGCGTAGACAGCCGCATCGGCCGGCCAGCGCCAAGCCGCCACCTGGGCGGCCAGCGCCGCCTGCACGGCTGGCGGGGGCTGCAGGGCCAGGAAGAGACGGGCGGTGTCGCCGGGAGCCATGGTGCGCCTTGTCCGCAGGCCGCGGCCTTCAGCGCGGCGCGCTCAGCTGCCCTTGCTGGGGCACGGGTGGCGCCAGCGGGGCGGCCGG
>JAYNNS010000038.1:9486-13754 GCA_038112835.1 Curvibacter sp.
TCGCTGCCCTTGTGGCTGATCCTTCAGCGTGGTTCGCTGAGCTGGCCCTGCTGCGGCACGGCCGGCGCCAGCGGCGTGGTCGCTTGCGGCGTCTCGCGCACTTCGCGGATGCTGCTGACGAAGTACTCGGTCTCGCCGAAGCAGGTGGTGGGGATGAACTTGTGCTGGCGGTAGCGCAACACCACGCGTTTGCCGGCCAACGCATTGATCTGCTGCACCACGGCCTCGTCGCGCACGGTGAACTCGAACTTCTCGGGGATGGCGCCGGGCATGGTGACCATGGCGATCTCGCCCTCCCAGGTCTTGCACAGCCAGCCCTTCCTGGAGAACTTCTGCACATAGCCGGCACGCTCGCCGTCGGCATAGCTCCAGCTCAGCGCAAACCAGGTCCAGAGGAGGGCCAGCAGCACCAGCAGGCCGAGAAAGATCAGCAGGGCACGGACGAAGACTTTCATGGTGACTCCGCGAGAAGGGTGTGAGCGACTCAGGCTTGCGCCGGCTGCATCAGGCCGCGCGCCAGGCAGAGGTCGGCCCAGGCCTTGGCCTTGTCCTGCGGCGTGCGCAGCAGATAGGCCGGGTGGTAGCTCACGACCACGGGCACGCCCTCGTAATGATGCACCTGGCCGCGCAGGCGGCCCAGCGGGACGGAGGCGACATCGGGCACGCTGTGCTGCAGCAGCGACTGGGCGGCAAAGCGCCCCAGGGCCAGGATGACCTGGGGCTGCAGCAGCGCGACCTGGCGGCGCAGGTAGGGCTCGCATTGCAGCACTTCCTCGGGCTGCGGGTTGCGGTTGGCCGGGGGACGGCACTTGAGCACGTTGGCGATGTAGACCGCCTGCTCGCCAGACGCTCCGCGGCCCAGCCCCAGGGCCCTGAGCATGTTGTCCAGCAGCTGTCCGGCCTGGCCCACGAAGGGCTCGCCCTGCAGGTCCTCGTTCTCGCCCGGCGCCTCGCCCACGACCAGCCAGCGTGAGCGCCGGTGCCCGACACCGAACACGGTGTTCCTGCGGCTCTTGCACAGCCCGCAGGCCTGGCACGAGGCCACCGCCTGCTCCAGCGTGTCCCAGTCCATGCCCGCAATCTCGCTAGGCATGGCGCGCATTGCAACAGAAGCAGGAGCACGAGGCGCCACCAAACCTGGGGCCGGGCGCGCCACGGCCACAGCGGCCGCCGGAACGGCGGCCTCCCCCCCTCGAGGGGGGCTGGGGGGGGCATCGTCCATCAGCCCCCATGGGGATTCGGGTCTAAAGACCCGGATCCCCATTTCCTCCAGCATGGCACGCTGCCGCGTATCGAGTTGCAGACTCATGACGCGATTCTCACAGACGCAGGCTCATGACCACGGCGTCCTCGCGCTGGCCGTGGCCGGCCGGGTAGTAGTTCCTGCGCAGGCCTACGCGGCGGTAGCCGTGCGCCTCGTAGATGGCGATGGCGCGCGCGTTGCTCACCCGCACCTCCAGCCACAGCCACTGCGCGCCCAGGCCGCGCGCCCACAGGGCCAAGGCGTCGAGCATGATGCGGCCCCAGCCCTGGCGCTGGTGCTCGGGCGCCACCGTGATGTTGAGCAGGTGCACCTCGTCCACGCCCTGCATGGCCACGTAATAGCCCAGCAGCACATCGCCGGCCAGCAGCACGCGTGCGTGGTAGCCGGACTTCAGCGCATCCAGGAAATTGCCACGCGTCCAGGAGTGGGGGTAGGCCCGCTGCTCGACTTGCAGCACCTGCTCCAGCCGTGCCGCATCAAGCGGTTCGAGCCGGGCTTCGACGGGTTCGAGAACAGCGCTCATGCAGGGCCTGTTTGCACGGATTTCAGCGCGACGCCTTGGCGGCAGCACGCTCTTCGGTGGTCAGGGCCACTTTATCGCGGATGTAGAGCGGCAGGGCCTGCTCCGCGGGCACGGCGTTGCCATCCGCCAACAAGGCCGGCGCCAGGCGCAGCATCGCCGCCGCCGTGGGCAAGGCCGGCCAACAGGGCAGGGCCGCCGGCAGGGGCAGGCGCTCGCCATATTGCGCGAACACATTGCCGGCCAGGGCCTCGACGTCCCGGGCCTCCACCTGCTCGGGCCTGGCGAGGCGGAAGTCACTGCGCTGCTGCCAGCGCCCCTGGGCATAGTCATAGGGCGCCCCATAAAGCTCGTCCATGCGCGCGTCGAGCAGGGCCAGCACACGCCACTGGGCAGCCTGCGGCGCCTGCTGCGCGCGCGCCTCCTCGGCCACGGCCAGCAGGGTGTCCACGGGCAGCAGGGGCACGCCGGCCGCATAGGCCAGGCCCTGGGCCACGGCGCAGGCCGTGCGCAGGCCGGTGAAGGAGCCCGGGCCACGGCCGAAGGCGATGGCGTCGAGCTGCTCGAAGCCGAGGCCCGCCTCGGCCATCAGGGTCTCGATGGCCGGGATCAGCGCACTCGAGGCCTGGGCGCCGCCCGCACCCGTGTGCTGCCAGACGCGCACCACGCCATCGACCTCGCGCGTGACGGCGATGGAGATCAGCTCGGTGCTGGTGTCGAAGGCCAGCAGCTTCATGCCGTCTTCCTCACGCCGAAGGTGATGCCCACGGTCACCAGCACCAGGCCGGCCAGCAGGTTCCAGTACAGGGGCTCACCGAGGAAGATCACCGCGCCCAGGGCCGACAGGCCGGGCACGAGCGCCGTGATCATGGTGGAACGCACGGGACCGAAGTATTCGATCATGCGCACGAAGGTCATGCCCGAGATCACCACCGAGCCCAGACCCTGGAAGGCGAACTGGAACAGCAGCTCGGGCCAGGGCGCGCTGGCCAGGTGGCTCTGGATCACGCCCAGGCCCAGCAGCAGCGCATAGAAGGGCAGGTAGCTGAACAGGGCGAACACCGTGATCGCCGTGGTGGCACGCACCGCGTCGAGCCCGTGACGACGCGCCAGCACGCTGTAGCTGGCCCAGCTGAAGGCCGCGCACATGAACAGCAGGTCACCCTTCCAGACTTCGCCGCCTTCGAAGGCCTGCAGCAGGCTGGCACCGCCCACCAGCAGGTCACCCCCCACGATGCAGGCCAGGCCGACCACGCGCGCGGGCGTGATGCGCGTGCCCAGCACCCACAAGGCCAGCAGGGTGGTCCACAGCGGCAGGCTGCCGGGCATCAGCACCGAGGCGTGCGCGGCCGGGGCGTAGAAGAAGCCGGCATAGGCCAGCAGGGCATAGCCGAAGCCGCCGAACAGGCCACAGGCCGCGGTCACCTTGAGGCCCAGCGGCGAGAGACCGAAGAAGGACGAGGCCGTCGCCAGCCCCGCGGTGCGGTCGCGCCGCACCAGCCACCAGCCCAGGGGCAGCAGCACGACGCTGGCGCCGACGATGCGCGCCAGCGCGATGTCGTAGGGTGTGAGCGAACCCTGGGCCGAGGCGCGTGCGATGACGATGAAGGCGGTCCAGATGCCGACCGTGATGACGGCTGCCGCGATGCCCATGCCGCGCGGCGACAGACCCTTGAGGAAATGCATGGCCGCATTATCGGGGGCCGGCGTTAGACTTGCCCGCATGTCCGTGTCCCGCCTGCTCCTGTTGCCCGTCCTCCTGCTGCTGGCCCTCGCCGCCCCGGCACGCGACCTGCCGCCCGCCGTGGCCCAGGCGCTGGCGCGCGCGCGCATCCCGGCCGAGGCCGTGAGCCTGGTGGTCGAGGAAGCCGGCAGCGAACGCCCCCTGCTGCGCCACCGTGCCGAGGTGCCGGTGAACCCGGCCTCGGTCATGAAGCTGGTGACCACGCTGGCGGCGCTCGAAACCCTGGGGCCGAGCTGGAGCTGGAAGACACCGGTCTACATCGAGGGCACGGCGCGCGAGGGCACGCTCTACGGCAACGTCTACATCCAGGGCCAGGGCGACCCCAAGCTGGTGGCCGAGCGGCTCTGGCTGCTGCTGCGCCGCGTGCAGGGCCTGGACATCCGCAACATCGCCGGCGACATCGTGCTCGACCGCAGCGCCTTCGACGTGCCGGCCGTCGATCCGGGCGAGTTCGACGGCGAGCCGCTGCGCCCCTACAACGCCGCGCCCGACGCACTGCTGCTGAACTTCAAGTCGGTGCTCATGACCTTCGTGCCGGACCGCAGCGCGAATGCCGCCCACGTGCATGTGGAGCCCCCGCTGGCCGGCGTGGCCTGGCCCACGCATGTGCCGCTGCGCGAAAGCGACTGCAACGATTACCGCGGCGCGCTGCGCGCGGACTTCAGCGACCCGCTGCGCCCGCGCTTCGCCGGCCGCTACCCGGCCGCCTGCGGCGAGAAGACCTGGCCCCTGGCCTGGGC
>JAYNNS010000039.1:0-2932 GCA_038112835.1 Curvibacter sp.
CACGCGTACGGCGCGCTCGTACTCGCCGCGGCGGCGGAACAGGTTGCCGAGGGCGAAATGCAGCTCGGACGTGTCGGGGTCGTTCTGCACGGCCTCGATGAAGGCGTCGATGGCCTGGTCCTGCTGTTCGTTGAGCAGAAAGTTCAGGCCGCGGAAATAGGCCTTGGGATTGCGGCGGTTTTCGATGCGCAGCTGGCGCAGGTCCAGGCGCGAGGCCACCCAGCCCAGCACGAAGGCGACGGGCAGGCCGAGCAGGATCCAGCTCAGATCAAGATTCATGGGGCGGCTGCAGGGTCGAGAGGGAGAGCTCGCTGTCGGCCACCACCTGGCGGCGTGCCTGGCGCGCGGCGCGGCGCTGCTTGAGCCAGCGGGGCAGCATGGCCAGCACGCCGGCACTCAGGCCCAGGGCGAAGGCGGCCAGCACGATGAGCACCAGCGGCGCCGTCCAGCTGTGGCCGAACAACAGCTGCACCGTCACCGGCTGCTGGTTGTTCAGCGCGAAGGCGAAGAGGGCAAAAAAAATGGCTGCCCGCAGTGTCCACTTGAGCAGCCAAGTCAGTTGAGTCATTGCAAGTCCCCGGGTGAGGGGATTCTAGCGAGTCGATTCAGGCCTGGGACTCCTTGGCCTGCATCTCGTGTGTGCGCTGGTCCACCGCCTCGCGCAGGGCCTTGCCCGGTTTGAAGTGGGGCACGCGCTTTTCGGGGATGGCCACGCTCTCGCCACTGCGCGGGTTGCGTCCCATGCGCGGCGGCCGCCGGTTGATGGAGAAGCTGCCGAAGCCGCGGATCTCGATGCGGTGCCCGCGTACCAGGGCATCGTTCATCGCGTCCAGGATGGCCTTGACGGCGAACTCGGCGTCGCGGTGCGTCAGCTGCCCGAAGCGGGCGGCCAGGGCTTCAACCAGATCGGAGCGGGTCATGGATGGCGTGGGGCGTGTGCATGCGCAGAACCCCGCCGCCCGGGGAAGGGGCGGCGGGGTCTGGGTTCATCACTTCTCGTTGCTGTCCAGCTTGGCGCGCAGCAGGGCGCCCAGGCTGGTGGTGCCGGCGTTGCTGGACGACTGGTTCAGCGTCGCCATCGCACCCTGCTCGTCGGCCAGGTCCTTGGCCTTGATCGACAGCTGGATGTTGCGGGTCTTGCGATCCACGTTGACGACCACGGCGGTGACTTCGTCGCCTTCCTTGAGCACGTTGCGGGCGTCTTCCACGCGGTCACGCGAGATCTCGCTGGCACGCAGGTAGCCGGTGATGTCCTGGCCCAGGTCGATCTCGGCGCCACGGGCGTCCACGGTCTTGACCTTGCCGCTCACGGTGGCACCCTTGTCGTTCACGGACACGAAGGTCGTGAAGGGGTCCTGGTCCAGCTGCTTGATGCCCAGCGAGATGCGCTCGCGGTCCACGTCCACGGCCAGCACGATGGCTTCCACTTCCTGGCCCTTCTTGTAGTTGCGCACGGCGGCTTCGCCGGGCTCGTTCCAGGACAGGTCGGACAGGTGCACCAGGCCGTCGATGCCGGCGGCCAGGCCGACGAACACGCCGAAGTCGGTGATGGACTTGATCGGGCCCTTGACGCGGTCGCCGCGCTTGGTGTTCTGCGCGAATTCCTGCCAGGGGTTGGCCTTGCACTGCTTCATGCCCAGGGAGATGCGGCGCTTGTCCTCGTCGATCTCCAGCACCATGACTTCGACTTCGTCACCCAGGGAGACGATCTTGGACGGGGCCACGTTCTTGTTGGTCCAGTCCATCTCGGAGACGTGCACCAGGCCCTCGATGCCCGGCTCGAGCTCGACGAAGGCGCCGTAGTCGGCGATGTTGGTGATCTTGCCGAACAGGCGGGTGCCCTGCGGGTAGCGACGCGACACGCCCATCCAGGGGTCGTCGCCCATCTGCTTGAGGCCCAGGGACACGCGGTTCTTCTCGGTGTCGAACTTGAGGATCTTGGCGGTGATTTCCTGGCCGGCCTGAACGACCTCGCTCGGGTGGCGGACACGGCGCCAGGCCATGTCGGTGATGTGCAGCAGGCCGTCGATGCCGCCCAGGTCCACGAAGGCACCGTATTCGGTGATGTTCTTGACCACGCCACGCACCACGGAACCTTCCTTGAGGTTCTCCATCAGCTTGGCGCGCTCTTCGCCCATGGAGGCTTCCACCACGGCGCGGCGGCTCAGCACCACGTTGTTGCGCTTGCGGTCGAGCTTGATGACCTTGAATTCCAGGGTCTTGTTCTCGTAGGGGGTCAGGTCCTTGGTCGGACGGGTGTCCACCAGGGAGCCGGGCAGGAAGGCGCGGATGCCGTTGACCAGCACGGTCAGGCCGCCCTTGACCTTGCCGGAGGTGGTGCCGGTGACGAATTCGCCCGATTCCAGGGCCTTTTCCAGGGCCATCCAGGAAGCCAGTCGCTTGGCCTTGTCGCGCGACAGGATGGTGTCGCCGTAGCCGTTTTCGATGGCGTCGATGGCCACCGACACGAAGTCGCCCACCTGGACTTCGAGCTCGCCCTGGTCGTTCTTGAATTCCTCGACGGGGACATAGGCCTCGGACTTGAGACCGGCATTCACGACGACGAAGTTGTGCTCGATGCGCACGACTTCGGCGGTGATCACTTCACCCGAGCGCATTTCGGCGCGTTGCAGGGATTCTTCAAACAGGGCGGCAAAAGATTCAGACATGTAAGTTCCTAGACCATCTGGGCGTCCACGGCCTGCGGGCCATGGCGTGACAGCCGCACCATTGCGACTGGGGGGTAGCTTTCGACGGCGGTTTGTGCGGCGGTGCCGCGGGTTGCGTTGATGATCCAGGCGGCCGAAGCGCTTGCTGCGCGAAGGGAGCCACCTGGGCCTGTCCAGCGGCTCAGACGGATCCGAACGGCTGCTTGCCCTGCCACCAGTCCAGCACCAGATCCACCGACTCTTCGATCGACAGGTCCGAGTTG
>JAYNNS010000039.1:2942-13633 GCA_038112835.1 Curvibacter sp.
ACGCTGCGATTCATGTCGCGGGCGTCACGCGCTTCCAGATCGGCGCGAAGGGTTGCAAGTGTAGTCGAAATCCCCTTTGAAATCAACTGCTTATGACGCCTTTCGGCTCTTTTTTCGGCGCTGGCGGTCAAAAACACCTTGAGCGGGGCCTGGGGGAAGATCACCGTGCCCATGTCCCGGCCGTCGGCGACCAGGCCCGGCAGGCGGGCAAAGCTGTGCTGCAGGGCGACCAGGGCGGTTCGGACAGCCGGCAGGGCCGAGACCTTGGAGGCGTTCATGCCGCCTTGCTCGCTGCGGATGGCGTCGCTCACATCCTGGCCGTCGAGCAGCACCCGCTCGCCCACGAAGCGCACGGGCAGGCGGCGCGCCAGCTCGGCGATGGCGGCCTCGTGGGCCGGCTCCAGCGCCAGGCCGGCATTGAGCGCGGCCAGGGCCGTGACCCGGTACAGGGCCCCGGAATCGAGCAGGTGGTAGCCCAGGCGCTCGGCCAGGACGGCGGCCAGCGTGCCCTTGCCCGAGGCCGTGGGGCCATCCACGCAGAGCACGGGCACGGCAGCCGTGACGGGGGTGACCACGGAGAACAGGGCCTCGAAATAGTCCGGGAAGGTCTTGGCCACGCACTTGGGGTCCAGGATGCGCACCGGCAGGCGGGCCGGGTTGAAGGCGGCCAGGGAGAAGCACATGGCGACGCGGTGGTCGTCGTAGGTATGGATGGCGGCGGCCTTCCACTGGCGAGCCTGCGGCAGCGGCTGGATGCGCAGGAAGTTCGGCCCTTCCTCCACCGTGGCACCGAGCTTGCGCAGCTCGGCCGCCATGGCGGCGATGCGGTCGGTTTCCTTGACGCGCCAGCTGGCGATGTTGCGCAGCGTGCTCGGGCCGTCGGCATAGAGCGCCATCACGGCCAGGGTCATGGCGGCGTCGGGGATGTGGTTGCAGTCGAGGTCGATCGCCTTCAGCGGCCAGCTGCCACGGCTGATCTCCAGCCAGTTCGGGCCGCCGCTGACGCGCGCGCCCATCTGGCGGGCGGCCTCGACGAAGCGGATGTCACCCTGGATCGAGTGCTCGCCCACGCCCTCGATGCGCACGGGCGCGGCCTGGTGGGCGGCGATGGCGCCCAGGGCGATGAAGTAGCTGGCCGAGGAGGCGTCGGCCTCCACATGCAGCACGCCGGGGGACTGGTAGCGGCTGCCGGCGGGAATGGTGAAGCGCTGCCAGCCCTCGCGCCGGACCTGGATGCCGAAGCGCGCCAGCAGGTTGAGCGTGATCTCGATGTAGGGCTTGGAGATCAGTTCGCCCACGACCTCAATCACCAGGTCCTTGCGGGCCACCAAAGGCAGGGCCATCAACAACGCGGTCAGGAACTGGCTGGAGACGTCGCCGCGGACCTGGATCGGTGCGTCCAGCTGGAGCTGCGGTTGGCCGATGCGCAGCGGCGGGTAACCCTCGTTGCCGAGATAGTCGATGGTGCAGCCCAGCGGGCGCAGGGCGTCCACGAGGTCGCCGATGGGGCGCTCGTGCATGCGCGGCACGCCCGAGAGCTCGAAGTCGCCGCCGGCGATGGCCAGCGCGGCCGTCAGCGGGCGCATGGCGGTGCCGGCATTGCCCATGAAGAAGCGGATGGGCGTGGCGGGCAGCCGGCCAGCGATGCCGTGGATCACGACGGTGGTCCCGTCCTGCTGCACGCCGCAGCCGAGCTGGCGCAGTGCGGCCAGCATGACGCGGGTGTCGTCGGAGTCGAGCAGGTCGTGCAGCGTGGTGCGGCCCTGGCAAAGCGCCGAGAGCAGCAGCACGCGGTTGGAGATGCTCTTGGAGCCGGGCAGCAGCACCCGGCCGTGCGCGCCGGCCAGCGGCGGCAGATCGAGGAACTCGGTCGCGTACATCGGCAGGCCCGCGCTCAGCGGCGGCTCTTGTTCATGCTCCAGTGGGCGCGCGCATCGCTGGCCTGGGCGATCAGCTCCTCGAGCGCCTCGGCATTGCCGTTGGAGATCATGAGTTCCAGCGCCTGCAGGTTGCGCTGGAAGAGCTTGGACTGGGTCAGCAGTTCCTCGCGGTTGGAGATCAGGATGTCGCGCCAGATCTGCGGATCGCTGGCGGCGATGCGCGTGAAGTCGCGAAAGCCCGGGCCGGCCAGTGCCAGGAAGTCCTTGCCCTGGCCTTGACCGGCGATGGAGTTCATCAGCGCGAAGGCGATCAGGTGCGGCAGGTGGCTGACCGCGGCGAAGGCCGCGTCGTGCGACTCGGGGCTCATCCTGAGCACGCTGCAGCCCAGGGCCGACCAGACGTCGATGGCCTGCTGCACCTGCGTGGCATGGGTGCGCTCGATGGGGGTGAGGATGATCTGCTTGCCCGCGTAAAGATCCGGGTCGGCGTGGTCCACACCGGCCACTTCCTTGCCGGCGACGGGGTGGGCCGGCACGAAGGAGCCGACCTGCTCGCGCAGGGCGCGGCGCGCGGCATCGACCACGTCACGCTTGGTCGAGCCCACGTCCATGACCAGCATCTGCGGCGTGACCAGGTGCTTGATGGCCTTGAAGGTCGCCTCGGTGGCCGAGACCGGCACGGCGATGAGCACGATGTCGGCCCCCGAGACGGCCAGCAGGGCGGAGGGCGCCTCGACGTCGATCACGCCGAGCTGGCGCGCCCGCTCGGTGGTGGAAGGCGACTTGCTGTAGCCCACCACGCGCTTGACCAGGCCGGCGCGCTTGAGCGCGAGTGCAAAGGAGCCACCCATGAGGCCGCAACCGATCAGACCGAGTTGTTCAAACATATAGATAGAGCGCCGCCGGGCCGCCCCAAGGCGAAATGCGGCCCCCTCGGGGGGCAGCGAATGACACGAAGTGCATGAGCGTGGGGGGCGTCATGGCTATTCACTGACGGGGTAGGACCCCAGGACCTTGTAGAACGCGCACAGGGACTGGAGTTCCTGCAGCGCTGCGACGACATGGGCCTGCGAGACGTGCCCCTGGATGTCGATGTAGAAATAGTATTCCCACTGGCCCGAACGCGCGGGTCGGGATTCGAAGCGCGTCATGGACACGCCGTGCTTTTTCAACGGAACCAGCAGATCGTGCACCGCGCCCGGGCGGTTGGGCACGGAGACGATCAGGCTCACGCAGTCCTTGCCCGAGGCTTCGGGCGCGGGCAGGGTCTGCGGCAGGCAGACCACGGCGAAGCGCGTGCGGTTGTAGGCATCGTCCTGGATGGCGTGGGCCACCACGTGCAGGCCGAACTCGCTGCCGGCGCGCTCGCTGGCGATGCCGGCCCAGGCCGGGTTGGTGGTGGCCAGACGCGCGCCTTCGGCATTGCTGGCGGCGGCGTGGCGCTCGGCGTGCGGCAGGTGGGTGTTGAGCCAGTGCTGGCACTGGGCCAGGGCCTGGGGGTGGGCGTAGACGGCGGTGATGCCCTCGAGCGAATCGGACTGCCGCAGCAGGTTGTGGCGCACCAGCAGGCTGGTCTCGCCGATCACATGCAGGGGCGAGGTCAGGAAGAGGTCAAGCGAGCGCGAGACCATGCCCTCGGTGGAGTTCTCCATGGGCACCACGCCGTACTGGGCGGCACCAGCTGCCGTGGCGCGGAAGACTTCGTCGATGCTGCCGCAGGGCATGTGCTCGATGCTGGAGCCGAAATACTGCAGCGCGGCCTGTTCACTGAAGGTGCCGGCCGGGCCGAGGTAGGCCACGCGCTGCGGCGCTTCCAAAGCGCGGCAGGCCGACATGATCTCGCGCCAGATGCTGGCCACGCTCTCGCGCTTGAGCGGCCCGGGATTGCCGGCCTGCAGGCCGGCAATGACCTGGGCCTCGCGCTCGGGACGAAAGACGGGCGAGCCCTCGACCTTCTTGATCTCACCGACCTCGTGGGCTAGGCCGGCGCGGCGGTTCAGCAGGGCCAGCAGCTCCTGGTCCAGGGCGTCGATCTGGGTGCGCAGTTCAGGGAGGGTCTTGGCCATGGCTCAGCTTTGCGTGCGCTCGAATTCTCGCATGTAGGCCACCAGGGCCTGCACGCCTTCGAGCGGCATGGCGTTGTAAAGGCTGGCACGCATGCCGCCGACCGACTTGTGGCCCTTGAGCTGCAGCAGGCCCGCGGCCCGGGCGCCGGCCAGGAAGGCCTCGTTGCGCGATTCGTCGCGCAGGAAGAAGGGCACGTTCATGCGCGAGCGGCAGGACTTGTCGACCTTGTTGACGTAGAACTGCGAGCGGTCGATGGTGTCGTAGAGCAGCTCGGCCTTGGCGATGTTGCGCGCCTCGATGGCCGCGATGCCGCCCTGCCGCTTGAGCCACTGGAAGATCAGGCCGGCCATGTAGATGGCATAGGTCGGCGGCGTGTTGAACATGGACTGGTTGTCGGCCACGATGCGGTAGTCGAAGGCGCTGGGGCAGGCGGGCAGGGCATGGCCCAGCAGCTCCTCGCGCACGACGACCAGGGTCAGGCCGGCCGGGCCGATGTTCTTCTGCGCGCCGCCGAAGGCCAGGCCCACGCGCGACCAGTCGATCGGGCGCGAGGCCACCTGGGACGAGAAATCCACGACCAGCGGCGCCTTCGAGCCCAGGGCCCGCAGGTCCGGCAGTTCGTGGAACTCCTCGAAGTGGATGGTTTCGTTGGTGCTCAGGTGCACGTAGCTGGCGTCGGCGCTCAGCTCCCAGCCGGAGGTCGGCGGGATGCGCGTGAAGCCGTGCGCTTCGTCCGTGGCCGCGATGCGGACCTGGCCGTACTTGCGCGCTTCCTTCTGGGACTTCTGGCTCCAGCTGCCGGTGAGCACGAAGTCCATCGTGCCGCCCGCCTGCCGCCCGCAGAGGTTGAGCGGCACGATGGCGTTTTCCGCCAGGCCGCCGCCCTGCATGAAGAGGATGTGGAAGTCTTTCGGCACCGCCAGCAGCTCGCGCAGGTCAGCCTGTGCCTGCTCGTAGATGCTGATGAACTCCTTGCCGCGGTGGCTCATCTCCATCACGCCCATGCCGCAGCCGTGCCAGTCCAGCATCTCGCTGGCGGCCTGTTGCAGCACTTCGGGGGCGATGGCGGCCGGGCCGGCCGAGAAGTTGTACGGTCGCTGCATCAGGAAGCGTCTTCCGCGTCGCCGGCTTCCGCTTCACCCTCGCTGCCGTTCGCATCGTTCTCGACGATGCGCTGCAGGCCGCTGAGCTGGGCGCCATCGTCCAGCGCGATCAGGGTCACGCCCTGGGTGGCGCGGCCGAGCTCGCGGATCTCGGCGACGCGGGTGCGCACCAGTACGCCCTTGTCGGTGATCAGCATGATCTCGTCGTCGGCATGCACCAGGGTGGCGGCCACGACCTTGCCGTTGCGCTCGCTTTGCTGGATGGCGATCATGCCCTTGGTGCCGCGACCGTGGCGCGTGTATTCGGTGATGGGCGTGCGCTTGCCGTAGCCGTTCTCGGTGGCGGTCAGCACGCTCTGCTGCTCGTCCTCGGCCACCAGCATGGCGATCACGCGCTGGCCGTCCTCCAGCATCATGCCGCGCACGCCGCGTGCCGCGCGGCCCATGGGGCGCACGTCGTTCTCGTCGAAGCGCACGGCCTTGCCACCGTCGCTGAAGAGCATGACGTCGTGCTGGCCGTCGGTCAGCGCCGCGCCGATCAGGTAGTCGCCCGGGTCCAGGTCCACGGCGATGATGCCGGCCTTGCGCGGGTTTGAAAATTCGTCGAGCGCGGTCTTCTTGACCGTGCCCATGGAGGTCGCCATGAACACGTAGTGGTTGGCCGGGAAGCTGCGGTTGTCGCCGGTCAGCGGCAGCACGACGGTGATCTTCTCGCCCTCGGCCAGCGGGAACATGTTGACGATCGGCCGGCCGCGGGAGCCGCGCGACCCGGCGGGGACCTCCCAGACCTTGAGCCAGTAGAGCCGGCCGCGGTTGGAGAAGCACAGGATGTAGTCGTGCGTGTTGGCGATGAAGAGCTGGTCGATCCAGTCGTCTTCCTTGGTCGCCGTGGCCTGCTTGCCGCGGCCGCCGCGCTTCTGGGCGCGGTATTCGGACAGGGGCTGGCTCTTGATATAGCCGCTGTGGCTCAGCGTCACCACCATGTCGGTCGGCGTGATCAGGTCCTCGGTGGCCAGATCCTGGGCGTTGTGCTCCACCTGACTGCGGCGTGCGCCCAGCTTGCCCTGGCCGAACTCCTGCTTGATGGCGCCGAGTTCCTCGCCGATGATGACGGAGACGCGCTCGGGCTTGGACAGGATGTCGAGCAGGTCCTCGATCTCGGCCATCACGTCCTTGTACTCGGCCACGATCTTGTCCTGCTCCAGGCCGGTCAGGCGCTGCAGGCGCATCTGCAGGATTTCCTGGGCTTGCGTGTCGGACAGGCGGTACAGGCCGTCGGTGCCCATGCCGTACTGGCGGTCCAGGGTTTCGGGGCGGTAGTCGTCGGCGTTGACCGTGCCACCGTCGGCGCGCGTGCGTGTAAGCATCTCGCGCACCAGCTGGCTGTCCCAGGGGCGGTTCATCAGTTCGGCCTTGGCCACCGGCGGAGTGGGCGACTCGCGGATGATGCGGATGAACTCGTCGATATTGGCCAGCGCCACGGCCAGGCCTTCGAGCACGTGGCCGCGCTCGCGCGCCTTGCGCAAGTTGAACACCGTGCGGCGGGTCACCACCTCGCGGCGGTGGTCCAGGAAGACCTCGATCAGGTCCTTCAGGTTGCACAGCTTGGGCTGGCCGTTGACCAGCGCCACCATGTTCATGCCGAAGGTGTCCTGCAGCTGCGTCTGCTTGTACAGGTTGTTGAGCACCACCTCGGGCAACTCGCCGCGCTTGAGCTCGATCACCACGCGCATGCCCGACTTGTCGGATTCGTCCTGGATATGGCTGATACCCTCGATCTTCTTCTCGTGCACCAGCTCGGCGATACGCTCGAGCAGGTTCTTCTTGTTGACCTGGTAGGGGATCTCGTCGACGATGATGGCCTGCCGCTGGCCCTTGTCGATGTCCTCGAAGTGGCAGCGTGCGCGCATCACCACGCGGCCGCGGCCCGTGCGGTAGCCTTCCTTCACGCCCTGCATGCCGTAGATGATGCCGGCGGTGGGAAAGTCGGGCGCCGGGATGATCTCCATCAGCTCGTCGATCGAGCATGCGGGGTTGCGCAGTGCGTGCAGGCAGGCGTCGACCACCTCGTTGAGGTTGTGCGGCGGGATGTTGGTGGCCATGCCCACCGCGATGCCACCCGAGCCGTTGACCAGCAGGTTGGGCAGGCGGGTGGGCAGGACCAGGGGCTCCTTCTCCGAGCCGTCGTAGTTGGGGCCGAAGTCGACGGTTTCCTTGTCGATGTCGGCCAGCATCTCGTGGGCGATCTTGTCCAGGCGGATCTCGGTGTAGCGCATGGCCGCGGCGCTGTCGCCATCGACCGAGCCGAAGTTGCCCTGGCCATCGACCAGCATGTGGCGCATGGAGAAGTCCTGCGCCATGCGCACGATGGTGTCGTAGACCGACTGGTCGCCGTGCGGGTGGTACTTGCCGATGACGTCGCCC
This sequence comes from Curvibacter sp., assembly GCA_038112835.1. Taxonomy (GTDB): domain Bacteria; phylum Pseudomonadota; class Gammaproteobacteria; order Burkholderiales; family Burkholderiaceae_C; genus Hylemonella. The sequence continues at coordinate 10,417 of JAYNNS010000039.1, forward strand.
ACGATACGCGCCGACTTCTTGTAGGCACGGTTCCAGTCGTTGTTGAGCTCGTGCATCGCGTACAGGACCCGGCGGTGCACCGGCTTCAGGCCATCGCGTGCATCGGGCAGGGCCCGGCCGACGATCACGCTCATGGCGTAGTCGAGGTAGCTGCGGCGCATCTCCTCTTCGAGGCTGATGGGCAGGGTTTCCTTGGCGAATTGGGTCATGGAGGAGGCGTGCTCAGACTTGGGCAATCCGCGATTCTAAAGTCCCGGCCCTGTGGCATGGCCGCAACAGCGGGTCGACAGGCCCTGCCGGTGCGCCTTGCGGCACCGGGTGCGCGGTTGACCCTTGTAACTGATATGGCACAATGGCCCCGACAGCCGGGTGGCGCTCGAATCTGCGGGCGCTTCCTTTTTTCCGCCGTGCCGCTCAGGCCCCTATCCGCTAGAGGAGAACCATGAAGAAACTGAATTCCGTGGCAGCCCTGTTCGCTGCAGTCGCACTCGTGATGGCCGGTTGCGCGTCCACCCCCGAGCCCACGCCGGCCCCGAAGGCTGCTCCCGCTGCCCCGGCTCCGGCGCCTGCCCCGGCTCCCGCTCCGGCACCTGCTGCTGCACCTGCTCCTGCCGCCCCCGCGACGCCGCCGCCCCCGGCTGCTGTCAAGGTGACCTACGCTGCCGACACCTTCTTCGACTTCGACAAGTCCGTGATCAAGCCCGAAGCCAAGGCCAAGCTGGATGATCTGGCCGAGAAGGTCAAGGGCATCAACCTGGAAGTCATCATTGCCGTGGGTCACGCCGACTCCATCGGTACCGACGAGTACAACCAGAAGCTGTCCGTGCGTCGTGCCGAAGCCGTGAAGGCCTACCTGACCTCCAAGGGCATCGACAAGAACCGCGTCTACACCGAAGGCAAGGGCGAGAAGCAGCCCGTGGCCGACAACCGCACCGCCGAAGGCCGCGCGAAGAACCGTCGCGTGGAAATTGAAGTGGTCGGTACCCGTCCCAACCGCTGATCCCCAGGCATCCGCCTGAACGACAAACCCCGCTTCGGCGGGGTTTGTCGTTTCTGGTTGCGGACCGCCTGCTTCGCTGCCCTGCACGTTGGATCTGCGTCGCACTCCGTTCACGGTTTGTGGAGGGAGAGGGGTGAGCTGTCGGATAATCGGCCCATGACGACGACCGTGAATGCCGATCCGGCCGAACTGGCCAAGTTCTCCGAACTCGCCCACCGCTGGTGGGATCCCGAGAGCGAATTCCGCCCCCTGCACCAGATCAATCCGCTGCGTCTGGACTGGATCAACGGTCTGGTGCCGCTAGCCGGCAGGGATGTGCTGGATGTGGGGTGTGGCGGCGGCATCCTGTCCGATTCCATGGCACGCAAGGGCGCCCGGGTGACGGGTATCGATCTCTCGACCAAGGCCCTCAAGGTCGCGCAGCTGCATGCGCTGGAAGCGGACACCCCCGGCGTGGACTACCGCGAGATCAGCGCCGAGGCGCTGGCGGCCGAGCGGCCCGGCAGCTACGACGTGGTGACCTGCATGGAGATGCTGGAGCACGTGCCCGACCCCGCCTCGGTGGTGCAGGCCTGCGCCACCCTGGTCAAGCCCGGGGGCTGGGTGTTCTTCTCCACCATCAACCGCAACCCCAAGTCCTTTCTCTTCGCCATCGTCGGGGCCGAATACATCCTCAAGCTGCTGCCGCGCGGCACGCACGAGTACGCCAAGATGATCCGGCCCAGCGAGCTGGCGCGCTACTGCCGGCAGGCCGGGCTGGACCTGGCCGGTACCCGCGGCATGGAATACAACCCGCTGACACGCCGCTACTGGCTCAGTGCGGACACCAGCGTCAACTACCTGATCGCGACGCGCAAGGCAGAGGCCTGATGACACGTTTCGCCGGGATCGCGGCCGTTCTTTTCGACCTGGACGGCACCCTGATCGACAGCGCGCCGGACCTGGGCGCGGCCGCCGACCAGATGCGCACCGACCGCGGCCTGCCGCCGCTGCCGCTGGAGCGTTACCGCCCCATGGCCGGCGCCGGCGCGCGCGGCATGATCGGTGTGGCCTTCGGCCTGACGCCCGAGCACCCCGGCTACAACGCGCTGCGCGAGGAGTTCATGGCCAACTACGAGCGCTGCATGACGCAGCGCACCGCTGCCTTTGCCGGCATCCCCGAGCTGATCGGCCAGCTGCAGCAGCGCACGCTGGCCTGGGGCGTGGTGACCAACAAGATCGAGCGCTTCACCCTGCCGCTGACCGGCGCCATGCCCCTGTTCGCCAGTGCCGGCGCCATCGTGGGCGGCGACACCACGCCGCATCCCAAGCCGCATCCGGCGCCGCTGCTCGAGGCCGCACGTCGCCTGGGCCTGGCGCCGCAGCGCTGCCTCTATGTGGGGGACGACGAGCGCGACATCGTGGCCGGTCTGGCTGCCGGCATGGGCACGGTCGCGGCCACCTATGGCTACCTGGGGGCCCGCAGCGATGTGGGCCGCTGGGGAGCCCACGCCACCATCAATTCTCCGATCGAGCTCTTGCAATTGCTGAATGCGGCCTAAAATACGGGCCTCGGGGGCTGCACTGGTTTCGACGTGGGTTCGGGCACGCAGCAGGGCATGTCGAGGTTCTGTCACCTCGTAAAACCGCAGAAACAAACTAACTGCAAACGACGAACGTTTCGCACTCGCCGCTTAATTCGGTGAGCCTTGCAACAGTTGGCCGATAGGCTGGGCAAGGGGGCGCAAGCCTCCCGGCTGCAAGGGAATTCATATCGGCTGGTTCGCACCCGGGTGTCTTGGGTGTGAACGAGATCCAAGGGCACTGGCCTGATGCGTAGCGTGTCGCTGCGCGACGCACCGGGCGAGACTCAAATCAGACGACTACACATGTAGAACTGCGCGGAGAAGGCTTGCGGACGGGGGTTCAAATCCCCCCAGCTCCACCATCCACTTTTGTCAGAGCGCTCTGGCAACAACATCATAAGCCCGTCTCTCCCTCGGAGAGCGGGCTTTTTCTTTTGCCAAGGAGCTACAAGGTCCTTCAAGGAATAACAGGGCTGAGCTTGTAAAAGGTCTTGTAAACGCTGTTTTCGGGCCGGAAACCAGCCCGTTTTTTTACAAGTTTCTACAAGCGAGGGCTCTGGAAACCCGCATGAAATCTGGAAAACAACGCATCCGGAGAAAGTTGTTTTCCCATCCGACGAACGGTAAACGATATCGCTTATTCCATCTCGTC
>JAYNNS010000040.1:0-1671 GCA_038112835.1 Curvibacter sp.
CAACCCCCCAGGAGTAAGCCAGGGTCCGTAACCGCACTCTCATCGCTGTGCGGTGCGTCGCCGCCTTGTCCCGCGGCGCCCAGGCACAGAGCAAGGAAGAACACAAGGAGCACCACCCTGAAGGTGCAGCCGCTGCGGCACCGGGCAAGGCGGCGCCCCGTCCCGCCGAGCGCATGGCCGCTATGGACCAGCACATGAAGGCCATGCAGGCCATGCGCGAGAAGATGGCCGCGGCCAAGACGCCGGCGGAACGCCAGGCCCTCATGGCCGAGCACATGAAGCTGATGCAGGACGGCATGGCCATGATGGGCCAGATGCGAGGGATGACGGGAATGCAAGGCATGCAAGGCGGCATGCAGGGCAGCCCCGGCATGGCCGGACCTGCGGCCGAGCGCCAGCAGATGATGGAAAAGCGCATGGACATGATGGAGTCCATGATGCAGATGATGATGGACCGCCTGCCCCCGGCGCCGGCGAAGCAGTGAGTACGCCATGTACTTCGATCATGGGACTTACATGGGCGGCATGCACGCCCTCTGGTGGGTCTTCTGGCTGATCCTGGTGGTGGCCCTGCTGTACACCGGCTGGTCGCCCCGGCAGCGCAGGGGTCACCGTGAAACGCCGCAGGAGCTGCTGCAGCGGCGTCTGGCCCGGGGCGAGATCAGCCCCGAAGCCTACGAGCAAACCAAGGCCCTGCTGGACCGCGACAGCCGCGGGCTTTCAGCGCCGGGCAAGGAGAGCGAAACATGAACCCCTCACAACAGCCTTCCGGCGAAACCACACCTCGGTGGCGCCAGCCGCTGACCCTGGCCTGGGCCGCAGCGGTCGTGATCGCCGTGTTCTACCTGCTGCGTGAACACTGGGGCCATCTTCTGGGCGTGTGGCCCTATCTGCTGCTGATGCTGTGCCCCCTGATGCACCTGTTGCACGGACACGGCTCACACCGCGATCATCGCGAACACGATCACGGCCAGGACCGACGCTGAACCATGGACCACACCCGGCACGCCACCCACCCCACACACGCACATCACCACGCTCCGGTGCCGGATGCCGGGCCGGCAGGGGCCGCCCCGGTCGCCCAGCCAGCCGGCACGGTCTACACCTGTCCCATGCACCCGGAGATCCGGCAGGACCACCCCGGCACCTGCCCCAAGTGCGGCATGACGCTCGAGCCCGTCATGCCCGCGCTGGAAGAGGAGGACGATCCCGAGCTGCGTGACTTCCAGCGGCGCTTCTGGTGGACGCTGCCGCTGACCGTCGTGGTGACCGTGCTGGCCATGGCCGGCCACCAGCTGTTCGCGCTGGAGGCCAGGACACAGACCTGGATCGAGCTCGTGCTGTCCCTCCCCATCGTCCTGTGGGCGGGCTGGCCCTTCTTCTCGCGCGGCTGGCTATCGGTGGTGAACCGCAGCCCGAACATGTGGACCCTGATCGGCCTGGGCACCGGGGCGGCTTTTGTCTACAGCGTGGTGGCCACGCTCGCGCCGCAGGTGTTCCCGGCCTCGTTCATCTCCATGGGCCGGGTGGGGGTGTATTTCGAAGCGGCCGCGGTGATCATTTCCCTGACCCTGCTCGGGCAGGTGCTGGAGCTCAAGGCCCGCTCGCAGACCTCGGCTGCGATCAAGTCGCTGCTGGACGGCTTGGCCAACGGCAACGCTTCGCGCGGCC